>NZ_RZST01000245.1:0-9148 GCF_003997575.1 Mesorhizobium sp. M1A.F.Ca.IN.022.07.1.1 | reverse complement strand
GAGGCGGTACCGTCTTTCACCGCCGGCAGTTTTGGCCAGGCGCTTGCCCTTGTGCCCGAGGCACGGGTGGTGGCATAGGGCCACAAACTATCTTGCCGGAGTGTTTTCTCCGGAGTGGAGAACGGACATGACGCCCGAAACCGCCCGCCCCTTCATCGACATTCATCCGCCAGTGGCGGAGGCGCTTGCCGCCGGGCGGCCTGTGGTGGCGCTGGAAAGCACCATCATTACCCACGGTATGCCATACCCCGACAATGGCGCGATGGCCGCCAAGGTCGAGCAGATCATCGCCGAGAGCGGCGCCGTGCCGGCGACGATCGCCGTGGTCGATGGACGCATCAAGATTGGCCTTTCCGATGGCGAGCGCGAATCGCTTGCCATGACCGGCGACGCCATGAAGCTGTCGCGTGCCGATATCGGCTTTGCCGTCGCCCAAAAGCGCACCGGCGGCACCACCGTGGCCGCCACCATGATCGCCGCGCACATGGCCGGCATAAAGGTCTTCGCCACCGGCGGCATCGGCGGCGTCCACAAGGGCGCCGAAAAGAGTTTTGACATCTCGGCCGACCTCGACGAGCTGGCGCGCACGCCGGTCGTCGTCGTCTCGGCCGGCGCCAAGGCGATCCTCGACATCGAAAAGACGCTGGAAGTGCTGGAGACGCGCGGCGTGCCAGTCATCGGCCATGGCTGCGAGACCATGCCGGCCTTCTGGTCCAGGCAATCGCCCTTCCGCGCGCCGCTGACGTTGCATGCGCCTGAAGATATCGCGCATTTCTATCATATCCGGCAGGCGCTCGGCCTCGGCGGCGGCATACTGGTCGCCAATCCGGTGCCGCAGAACGACGAGATCCCGGCAGCCGAGATGGACGGCTACATCCAGGCCGCGCAAAAGGCGGCCGAAGCGCAGAACATCACCGGCAAAGCCGTGACGCCGTTCCTCCTGTCGTGGATTTTGGAGCTCACCGGCGGCCGCAGCCTCAAGACCAATATCGCGCTGGTCGAAAACAATGCGCGGCTGGCGGCGGAGATCGCGAAGGCGCTGTAAGCCTTATCTGCCCGCGCGCCGCCCCGCTTCATAAGCGCGCCGCGCCCAGACCGCCATTTCGTCGGGATCGTCGAAGGCGCTGTCGGGAACGCTCCAATAGGGCATCGCCACCTCCTTGCCGTGCCGCGAGCCGGTATAGGTCCATTGGCTACAGCCGGCGGCCTCGAATTCGGGGATCGTCTCCTCGTCGGCCTTCAGCATCAGTTCGCCGCGCACGACCACCGCGACGATGACGCCGTCGCAATAGATTCCCTTGCCGCCGAACAGTTTTCGGATGCTGATCGGCCCCAGGCTCTCGAACAATTCTTCGAGGCGGTCATTGTCCATGCCGCAATCATCTCATCCAGCATGGGCCTTGTCATCGCAGCAACCAACAGCATGCTGACAGGTTGAGACATGAAATGGAGTTTCGCGCCATGCCTGTCCTGCTCAAAGGCTCCTGCCGCTGCGGCGCCGTCCGCTTCGAGGTGGAAAGTCACACGCCCGTGCCGTTCATGCTCTGCTACTGCTCGATCTGCCGCAAGCAGCAGGGCGGCGGTGGTTTTGCCATCAATCTCGGCGCCGACAACGGAACGCTCAAGGTCACCGGCAAGCCCAATCTCGGCGTCTACCGCGCTGAGATCGAGGACGACGAGCATCCGCACTGCGAGGTCTCGACCGGCGAGCGCAATTTCTGCAAGAATTGCGGCGCCGCGCTCTGGCTCTACGACCCGACTTGGCCGGACCTCGTCCACCCCTTCGCCTCGGCGATCGACAGCGACCTGCCGAAGCCGCCGGAAAAGGTGCATCTGATGCTGAAATACAAGGCGAGCTGGGTCCAGCCGGCGATCGGCAGGAATGACAAGGTGTTCGAGCTCTATCCCGAAGAATCGATCGCCGACTGGCACAAGCGCACCGGCTTGTGGGTGGACTAAGCCTGCATCTAAGAGCGATGGGTTAGCGCAACCCAGCGCTCGATCTGCCTCACACCCACCCCTTCGCGCTGCGCGGCGACCAAGGGGTGGTCTGCATCATGCAGAAAGACCCTGGGACGGAGATTGCCGGGCTGAAACACAACATTGGCATGCAGGTGCATCGAGCTCGGATATTCAGGAATGTCGTGCATCAAATACCCGAAGCAGAGCTCGTCCTCATATTGGCCGCTATCATACCCGGCTCGATAGACATTCCAGCTTCTTTCCGAGACCGACATCCAAACACCGAAACAGAACTCTTCGGACAACTGAGGTACGGGCAAGGGCAGCAGGCAACGAATGAAGCGGTCTGTTTGCCCCGTGGCGTAGCTCACCACGCAAAAATCGTCGTTCTTGCGGAAGGTCGACCGAGCTACCTCGTCAAGCGCGTCTGGATTCACCGGTGCGCCAAAGGCTATATCGGTGGGAAGTCCGGTGAACTCCTGGTCACAGCAGGCACATCGCCAGCGATATGCCTCGGCGCTCACCTAAGCAGCGCTTGAAGCGCGCGCCTCCGCCAGCGCCTTGAGATCGGCCGGCTTCAGCTCGACGGATTCGCCGCAGCCGCAGGCCGAGCTCTGGTTCGGGTTCCTGAAGGTGAAGCCGGTTCGCAGCGTCGTCTGCTCGAAATCCATCTCGGTTCCGAGCAGGAAAAGCGCCGCTTCCGGCGCGACATAGACGTGCGCGCCGTCGCGCTCGATATGATCGTCCTTGGGGTTCGGCTCGGTGACCAGATCGACCGTGTATTCCATCCCGGCGCAGCCGCCCTTCTTGATGCCAAGGCGGATCCCATGCGCGTTGTCGCGCGTAGCGACGATCTCACGCACGCGGTCCGCGGCCTTGTCGGTCATCGTGATGACGGCGAAGCGTCCCATGTCATTCTCCACGTTCGCGCGGGTTCAAGGCCCGCGGAATGAGTCTGCCTTTAAGATGGTGAAGTTTCACCTTTGCTGCAATCCAGCCAACCTTAGTGGGGTCGCTGGCTAGTACCATCCAACCGCGACCTGCGCCTCTTCCGACATCCGGTCGGGTGTCCACGGCGGGTCGAACACCATATTGACCTCGACCCCCGAAACCCCCTCCACGGCGCCGACGGCGTTCTCGACCCAGCCCGGCATTTCGCCGGCCACCGGGCAGCCCGGCGCGGTCAGCGTCATGTCGATCTTGACCGTCCGGTCGTCCTCGATGTCGATCCTGTAGACGAGGCCGAGCTCGTAGATGTCGGCCGGGATTTCCGGATCGTAGACCGTCTTCAGCGCCGAGACGATATCGTCGGTCAGCCTCGCCAGCTCATCGGCGGGGATCGCCGAGGCCGAGACGAGGCCGTTACCGGCCGTTTCCGGCGCGGTTTCTGCGGTGGTGCTCGCATCTTCCATGGTCGTCACCCGAAGAACTTTCGCGCCTTTTCCAGCGCATCGGCCAAAGCGTCGACTTCGGCCCTGGTGTTATACATGCCGAACGATGCCCTGCATGTGGAGGTTACGCCGAAGCGTTTCAACAGCGGCTGGGCGCAATGCGTGCCGGCGCGGACCGCGACGCCTTGCCTGTCTATAAGCATCGACACGTCATGGGCGTGGATGCCCTGCAATTCGAACGAGATGATGGCGCCCTTGCCGGGCGCGTCGCCGAAGATGCGCAGCGAATTGATGGCGCGCAGCCGCTCGTGCGCGTAATTCTTGAGGTCCGCCTCATGCGCCGCGATGCGCTCGCGGCCGACCTTTTCCATATATTCGAGCGCGGCGCCCAGCCCGATCGCCTGCACGATCGGCGGCGTGCCGGCCTCGAAACGGTGCGGCGGCTCGTTGTAGGTGACGATGTCTTCCGTCACCTCCTCGATCATCTCGCCCCCACCCATGAAGGGCCGCATCGCTTCCAGCATGTGCTTCTTGCCGTAGAGCACGCCGATGCCGGACGGACCGTAAACCTTGTGGCCGGTAAAGACGAAGAAGTCGCAATCGAGGTCCTGCACGTCGATCGGCATATGCACGGCGCTCTGGCTGCCGTCGACGAGCACGGGAATTCCGCGCGAATGCGCGATGCGCACGATCTCCTTGATCGGCGTCACCGTGCCCAGCGCGTTCGACATGTGGGTGATGGCGACGAGTTTTGTGCGGTTCGTCAGCCGCTTCTCGAATTCCTCGATATGGAAGGCGCCGAGATCGTCGACCGGCACCCAGACCAGCTTCGCACCCTGCCGCTCGCGGATGAAATGCCACGGCACGATGTTGGAGTGGTGTTCCATGATCGAGAGCACGATCTCGTCGCCCTCGCCGATCCTCGGCATGCCGTAGCCATAGGCGACCGTGTTGATCGCCGAGGTGGTGTTGGAGGTGAAGACGATGTTGTCGGTGCTCGGCGCATTGAGGAAGCGGCGTACCGTCTCGCGTGCTTTCTCATAAGCATCGGTCGCGGCATTCGACAGAAAATGCAGGCCGCGATGGACATTGGCGTAGTCCTGGGAATAGGCGTGCTGGATCGTGTCGAGCACCACCTGCGGCTTCTGCGCCGAGGCGCCGTTGTCGAGATAGACCAGCGGCTTGCCGTAGACCTGCCGCGACAGGATCGGGAAGTCGCGGCGGATCGCCTCGACGTCGTAGGGAGCGGTTTCGATCTTCTGGTCCATCACAAGGTCTTTCGAGGCTTCGCCTCACTCCGTCCAGCACCCCTCATCCGTCATGGCGCTCCGCGCCAATCCACCTTCTCCCAAGTAGGAGAAGGGGAAAGCGCTATCCGTGCGTCGAAAACCAGGCGTCGAGCCGCGCTTCGAGCGCATCGACGAGCGCCTCGTCGTCCAGTTCCTCGATCACTTCCGCGACGAAAGCCTTCACCAGCAGCCCTCGAGCCGCCTTTTCCTCGATGCCGCGCGCCATCAGATAGAACAGATGGTTGTGGTCGATCTCCGTGACCGTCGCCCCGTGACCGCAGACGACGTCGTCGGCGAAGATTTCCAGCTCCGGCTTGGTCGAGAACTCACCCTCGTCCGACAGCAGCAGCGTGTTGCACGCCATCTTGGCGTTGGTCTTCTGCGCGTATTGGTGCACGTTGATGCGACCCTGGAAGACACCCCGCGCCTTGCCGGTCACAACATTGCGGATCACTTCGGTCGAAGCGGTGTGCGGCACGGCATGGTCGAGCACCATGGTGGTGTCGGTATGCGTGTCGCCGGCCAGAAGGTTGATGCCGCGCAGCTTGAAATCGGCGCCCTCGCCAGTCGTCCTGACCACGACTTCCTGGCGCACCAGCTTGCCGCCGGCGTTCATCACGAACAGCGTCAGCTTCGCGTCCTTCCCAATATGCGCCTTGAGCTGAGCAAGGTGCGTCGCCGTGTCCGGCTGCTCCTGCACGATCAGCCAGGTCACCTCGGCACCGTCGCCGACCACAAGCTGGCTGACCGAACTGACGAGCGCGGCTTCGCCGCCCTCGCCCGTCTGGCGCTCGACGATGATTGCCTTGGCGCCGGCACCGACACGTGCCAGGAGCCGCACATGCGTCTGGCCGCCGGCCTGGAGGTTCTGCAGCTCGATCGGCTTTTCCAGCTCGGTGCCGTCGGCGATGTCGACGAAATAGCCGTCGGCGACGAAGGCCGTGTTCAGCGCGCCGATTGCGTCATCGGCGCCATAGCGATCGAGCCCCGGCGCGATACTGCCGTCGGTGAGCTTCTCCGACAGGCGCTGCACCGTGACGCCTTCGATCTCGGGAGCCTTGGCGCTCGAAACGCCGTTCAGCACCGGCAGAACGGCCGAACCGTCGAGGACCGGATCGAGCGCCTTTGCGATGTCCCCGGCCTCGAAGACCGGCACCGAGGTCAGCAGCCGGCGCAGGTCCGTATAGTGCCAGGATTCGACGCGGCGCGTCGGCAGGCCGTGCTTGATCGCCTCGATCGCGTCGTCGCGCTTGACCATCACTGCGCCGTCGCCGGGCAGCAGCGATAGCCGCTCGCCGAAGGCGTCGATCAGCGCCGTTTCGGCCAATGTCCGCTGGGGCTGTGCGTGCATGTTCATTGCTCTTGCCTCACTTGGCCCCATCTCACGCGGCTTGCCCGATCACGCCGGCATAGCCGTTGGTTTCAAGATCGAGCGCCAGCGACTTGTCGCCAGACTTGATGACCTGGCCCTTGTAGAGCACGTGCACGCTGTCCGGCACGATGTGCTCGAGCAGGCGCTGGTAGTGGGTGATGACGACGATCGCGCGCTCCGGCGAGCGCAGCGCGTTGACGCCATCGGCGACGATCTTGAGGGCGTCGATGTCGAGGCCTGAATCGGTCTCGTCGAGCACGCAGAGCTTCGGCTCGAGCAGTTTCATCTGCAGGATCTCGGCGCGCTTCTTTTCGCCGCCGGAGAAGCCGACATTGAGCGGCCGCTTCAGCATGTTCATGTCCATGTTGAGCGAAGCGGCGGCGTCCTTCACGCGCTTCAGGAATTCCGGAACCTTCAGGGGCTCCTCGCCGCGCGCCTTGCGCTGCTCGTTCATCGCGACTTTCAGGAATTCCATGGTCGCCACGCCCGGTATCTCCATCGGATACTGGAAGGCGAGGAAGATGCCGGCGGTGGCACGTTCGGCCGGATCCATTTCGAGGATCGACTGGCCGTTGTAGAGGATGTCGCCTTCGGTGACCTCGTAGTCCTCGCGGCCGGCGAGGATGTAGGACAGCGTCGACTTGCCCGAACCGTTCGGGCCCATGATGGCGGCGACCTCGCCGGCTTTGACCGTCAGGTTCAGGCCACGGATGATCTCCGTGCCGTCCTCGACGATGCGGGCATGCAAATTCTTGATCTCAAGCATATTTTTTTCCTGAATATCTTCTGCGGTCAGCCGACCGAACCCTCGAGGCTGATGCCGATCAGCTTCTGCGCCTCTACAGCGAACTCCATCGGCAGCTGTTGGATGACGTCCTTGACAAAGCCGTTGACGATCAGCGCGATCGCCTCTTCCTCGGGAATCCCGCGCTGCATCACGTAGAACTTCTGGTCCTCGGATATCTTCGACGTCGTCGCCTCGTGCTCGAACTTCGCCGTCGCGTTCTTGGCTTCCATGTAGGGCACGGTGTGCGCGCCGCACTGGTCGCCGATCAGCAGCGAATCGCAGTTGGTGAAGTTGCGGGCGTTGGTCGCCTTGCGGTGCGCCGAGACTTGGCCGCGATAGGTGTTCTGCGAGAAGCCGGCGGCAATACCCTTGGAGATGATGCGGCTCGACGTGTTCTTGCCGAGATGGATCATCTTGGTGCCGCTGTCGACCTGCTGATAGCCGTTCGAAACCGCGATCGAATAGAACTCGCCGCTGGAATCGTCGCCGCGAAGGATGCAGCTCGGATATTTCCAGGTGATCGCCGAGCCGGTCTCGACCTGCGTCCACGAGATCTTCGAACGGTGGCCGCGGCAGTCGCCGCGCTTGGTGACGAAATTATAGATGCCGCCCTTGCCCTCGGCGTCGCCCGGATACCAGTTCTGCACCGTCGAATATTTGATCTCGGCATCGTCGAGCGCAATCAGCTCGACCACCGCGGCATGCAGCTGGTTCTCGTCGCGCTGCGGCGCCGTGCAGCCTTCGAGATAGGACACATAGGCCCCCTCCTCGGCGATGATCAGCGTGCGCTCGAACTGGCCGGTATTCTTCTCGTTGATGCGGAAATAGGTCGACAGCTCCATCGGGCAGCGCACGCCCTTCGGCACGAAGACGAAGGAGCCGTCGGTGAACACGGCCGAGTTCAGCGTGGCGTAGAAATTGTCGGAAGTGGGCACGACCGAGCCCAGATATTTCTGCACCAGCTCAGGGTGCTCGCGGATCGCTTCCGAAATCGAGCAGAAGATAACGCCGGCCTGAGCCAGCTCCTTCTTGAAGGTGGTGACGACCGACACGGAATCGAACACGGCGTCGACTGCGACGCGGCCGGACTTGTAGACGTTGTCGTTGGCCTCCTCCAGCTCCGAAGCGTCGGTCTTCTGCACGCCGGCGAGGATCTCCTGCTCCTTCAAAGGAATGCCAAGCTTCTCGTAGACCTTGAGCAATTCGGGATCGACCTCGTCCAGCGACTTCGGTCCCGGCGTGCTCTTCGGTGCCGCGTAATAGTGGATGTCCTGGAAGTCGATCTTCGGATAGTGGACGCGCGCCCAGGTCGGCTCTTCCAGCGTCAGCCAGCGCCTATAGGCGCCCAGACGCCATTCCAGCATCCAGTCCGGCTCGCCCTTTTTCTCGGAGATCAAGCGAATGATGTCTTCGCTCAGGCCCTTGGGGGCCTTATCCATCTCGATCTCTGTCTGGAATCCGTATTTATACTGGTCGACGTCGATCTTTCGGACTCGATCGATCGTCTCCTGCACAGCAGGCATAAGCGTTCTCCATCCACGCCGGGGTCAAGGCCCGGCAGTTTTCAAACTATGGCACCGCAGAAACGCGCCCCAGGAAGGACTCGGCTGCGGAGTAAGCTCCATATAGTGCGTTCTGGCCGGAAATTCATCCGTCCAAACCAAACGCACGGCTCTACCAGGCCGGATGGCCTGAATTCGTCTTTCGAACACCGGATTTGGAGAACCGCCGGGGATCTCTCGTCCGATGCCTTGCCGCCGTCAGGCAGCCTTTTCTTTTCCAGCCCGACGCGCGGCTATGCCCGCCAGAGCCGCCCGGAACGCCTCGATTTCCTCGGCACCGGTAGCGCGGCCAATCGAGACGCGCAATGCGCCAAGGCTCTCGCCGTGGCCCATCGCCTTCAGCACATGGCTTGGCCCGACTTTCCCCGACGAGCAGGCGGAACCGGCCGACAGCGCAACACCGGCGAGATCGAAGGCGATCTGCGCCGTCTCGGCCTTGACGCCGGGAATAGCGAAGAATGTCGTATTGGCAAGCCTTGGCGCTGCCGCTCCAAAGATTTCCGTATCAGGGACGAGCTCCCGGACGATGGCTTCGACATTGTCGCGACGGCGCGCGACCGCTTCCATGTCTTCCAGGCCGGCGAGTGCTGCCCGCGCCGCGGCACCAAAACCGGCAATGCCGGCAAGATTCTCCGTGCCGGCGCGATGGCCCTTTTCCTGGCCGCCGCCTTTGATCAGCGGCTTCGGCATCATCAGATCGGCCCGGGCGACGATGGCGCCGACGCCCTTCGGGCCGCCGATCTTGTGCGAGGAAAGGATCAGATAATCGGCATAACCGGCTGACA
>NZ_RZST01000244.1:0-9170 GCF_003997575.1 Mesorhizobium sp. M1A.F.Ca.IN.022.07.1.1 | reverse complement strand
CGCCGTGCCGGCGGCCGAGCCTCTGCAGCGAATGCACGACATTGGCATGCGGCAGCGTGCGTCCGGTGTTCTCGCCGCGCGCCACCGGCACCTCGACGACGCCGCGTGCGTAGCGCACCAGCCAGACATCGGCCGCCCCGCCGGGCGCCGTGCCGCCGCCGATGCTCACCTTGCCGTCGCCCAGCGAGAGCGCCGGACCCTTGGCGTGCGGGGTTCTCGAGATCAGCCGCTCGATCTCGCCGGGCGCCGCACCGACGGCGTCGGCGCTGCCGTTCACCACCACCTGCGGCGTGAACGGCCCGTCATGGCCGAGCGGCGGCTCGTAGGCGACCTGGCGCTGGGTGAATTCCTGCCGGCCGAAACTGTCCTTCCAGCCGAGATAGTCCCAGTAGGTGACGTTGAAGGACAGCGCCAGCACGCCCGGACGGTCCTTGATCTTGATCAGATTGGCATTGGCCGGCGGGCAGGACGAGCAGCCCTGGCTGGTGAACAGCTCGACCACGGTCAGCGGCTCAGCGGAAGCGGCGCCGAGCGTGGCGGCAAGCGCAGCAAATGTCGCGCCGGCAAGCAGGCCGATCCTTGGCTTCAATCCGGTCATGGGAAGCAGTCTCCGTAGCGGGGCAATGCTCCCATTTCGCCGCCGCGGAGGACTTCGTTACAGCTTCACCGGTTTGTGATTGAGAGGCCCCTTCCCCTTCTCCCCTTGTGGAAGAAGGTGGATCGGCGCGCAGCGCCGAGACGGATGAGGGTGCTCCAGCGGAGTGAGACGCTCGCGAGCGCGTCTGCTAGATTCTTGTCTAGACTTAAGGCGCCGCCAAGCTGGAGCACCCCTCATCCGTCGCCTTCGGCGACACCTTCTCCCCCAAGGGGAGAAGGGAGGGCGCTACTGCGTCAGCACCGTCTCGGACGGGCGCTGATTGAAGGCGCATTTGCCGGTCACATTGTAGAAGAAATCGGCATTGGAAACCGGCGCCGGCACCGGGTTGCCGCCGTCTTCCCAGGCCTGGTAGCCGGTCTGGCCGCAGGGCACTGAGGTGAAGATGTCGACTTTCTGGCCGGTCGCGACCTCGGGCATATCGGTGGCGCTGGTGCCGATGTAGAGCCGGTTCGAGGTGTTGGGATCGTTCGACTTCAGCACCTTCGGGTTGCCCGAGGGAACGTCCATTTGCAGATAGAGCTGGTCCATCTGGCTGACATCGATCACCGCGCCGGCGCCGTTGGCCGGATAGAAGGTATCGGCGCAGGTCGTGACGTACTTGTTGCTGCCGCTGGTCTGGGTGATCGCCCCGCTCGGCAGATTGTTGAAATTGTCGACCGTCGAGGTCGTGCAGACCTGTTTCTGCACCACGGTCTTCGTCGACCCGTTGATGGTGCTCACCGTGGTTGTGCCGTAGCCCTTCGGGTCGCCATAGCCGTTGTAGTTATAGCTGATCGTCATCAGCGGCTTGGCCTTGGTCTGGCCGAACTGGGTGCCGTAGAGCGTCATCGTCTTGTTCCAGTAGCCCGACACCTTCGTCACCTTGAAAGTGGACTGCACCAGCGCCGGCATCTTGCGCACCGAGGAGCCGACGCCGACATCGACCGAATTGATCCTGGCGATCTGCATGAAACTGGTCGGCATCGGATAGCCCGCCGTGGCGCTGAACGTCGCCGTGCCGTCGGCGGCGACGTTGACGGCGGTGAGCGTCGCGTCGCCCAGCCCGCTATTGGCGACATAGGCCTGCTGCAGCGCCGTCTGGCGGTCGGCCTTGGAGGTCGTGGTCGGCAGCGTGGTGATCGACAGGATCGCGGCATCCAGCGCCTGCTGCATGTTGCTCCTGGTCGTCACCGCCGAGGTGTAGTCGACGGAAAAGCCGACCGCGAGCAGCAGCGGGATCGCCAACAGCGCCATCATCGGCAGCATCGAGCCGCCTTGCGATCGAACGAAATCTCTTGCCGACGAGAACATGCCCCAACCCCATACACACCGGCAATGCAACCTGCCTGCCACCAGAGGTGGAGATATGCCCAAAATGAGTGCATGAAAGTTTAAGTGGATTTGAATTTTTGCGCGGAGGCGCCCTAGCCTTCAAACGCTTGCGCTGCCCCTCACCTGCCTGCCGGCATCCTCTCCCCGTGTGGTAACGGGGAGAGGGGCGCCCCCATCGACGATTTCGCCAATTTGGAACGCTGCAAGAAAGGTACCGAGGCGGCGGCCAGCCCCTTCTCCCCGTCACTTACGGGGAGAAGTGCCCGGCAGGGCGATGAGGGGCAGCGCCGGCCTCCGACCATTGGCCGTGTTCAGACATTGGCGAGCGTGTTTGCCTGCTCTGCTCCGATCTCCCCGGGCCCACCGCTTGCCCCTTAAACCCGCCCCTGCTAAAGCGCGCCGCATGACGACGCCCCTCGACCACATCCGCAATTTCTCCATCGTCGCCCATATCGACCATGGCAAATCCACCCTTGCCGACCGGCTGATCCAGCTCACCGGCGCGCTGGAGGAGCGCGACATGAAGGAGCAGGTGCTGGACTCGATGGACATCGAGCGCGAGCGCGGCATCACCATCAAGGCCCAGACCGTGAGGCTCAACTACCGCGCCAAGAACGGCGAGGACTATGTGCTGAACCTCATCGACACGCCCGGACATGTCGACTTCGCCTATGAGGTGTCGCGTTCGCTGGCCGCCTGCGAGGGCTCGCTGCTGGTGGTGGATGCCTCCCAGGGCGTCGAGGCGCAGACGCTGGCAAACGTCTACCAGGCTATCGACAACAACCACGAGATCGTCGTGGTGCTGAACAAGGTCGACCTGCCGGCGGCCGAGCCGGAGCGCATCCGCGAACAGGTGGAGGAGGTGATCGGCCTCGATGCCTCCAACGCCGTGCTGATCTCGGCCAAGACCGGCCTTGGCGTGCCGGATGTGCTGGAGGCGATCGTCCACCAGCTGCCGCCGCCGCGCGAGGGCGACATCAACGCGCCCTTGAAGGCCATGCTGGTCGACAGCTGGTACGACGCCTATCTCGGCGTCATCGTTCTGGTGCGCATCATCGACGGCGTGATGAAGAAGGGCCAGACCATCCGCATGATGGGCACGGGCGCGAAGTACCTCGTCGAGAGGACGGGCGTGTTCAAGCCGGCCCGCGTCAATGTCGACGAGCTCGGCCCCGGCGAGTTCGGCTTCTTCACCGGCTCGATCAAGGAAGTGGCCGACACCCGCGTCGGCGACACCATCACCGAGGACCGCCGCCCGACGCAAAAGGCGCTGCCCGGCTTCAAGCCGGCGCAGCCGGTGGTGTTCTGCGGCCTGTTCCCGGTCGACGCCGCCGATTTCGAGGATCTGCGCGCCGCCGTCGGCAAGCTGCGCCTCAACGACGCGAGCTTCTCCTATGAAATGGAAACCTCCGCCGCGCTCGGCTTCGGCTTCCGCTGCGGCTTCCTCGGGCTCTTGCACCTGGAGATCATCCAGGAGCGGCTGGAGCGCGAGTTCAACCTCGACCTCATCGCTACGGCGCCTAGCGTCGTCTACCGCATGAACCTCATCGACGGCACGGTGAAGGAACTGCACAACCCGGCCGACATGCCCGACGTGGTCAAGATCGCCTCGATCGAGGAGCCGTGGATCCGCGCCACGATCCTGACGCCGGACGACTATCTCGGCGGCATCCTGAAGCTTTGCCAGGACAGGCGCGGCATCCAGGCCGACCTCTCCTATGTCGGCAAGCGAGCCATGTTGACCTACGACCTGCCGCTCAACGAGGTGGTGTTCGACTTCTACGACCGGCTGAAGTCGATCTCCAAGGGCTACGCCTCCTTCGACTATCACCTCACCGACTATCGCGAGGGCGACCTGGTGAAGATGTCGATCCTGGTCAATGACGAGCCGGTCGACGCCTTGTCCATGCTGGTGCACCGCTCGGCGGCGGAAAAGCGCGGCCGCGCCATGTGCGAGAAGCTGAAGGAGCTGATCCCGCAGCATCTCTTCAAGATCCCGATCCAGGCCGCCATCGGCGGCCGCATCATCGCCCGCGAGACGGTCTCGGCGCTGCGCAAGGACGTCACCGCCAAATGCTATGGCGGCGACGTGACCCGCAAGCGCAAGCTGCTCGACAAGCAGAAAGAGGGCAAGAAGCGGATGAGGCAGTTTGGCAAGGTGGATATCCCGCAGGAGGCGTTTATCCAGGCGCTGAAGATGGGGGATTGAGGAGGCGGTTTCGTCTAGGGCTGAATCTCGAGCATCTGACTTTGATGTCTTTTTCGTTCAATTATTTCAGCTCTAGCATTCTCAAAAGTCTTGTAGTACGCAGCGACCAGGTCCTTGATCGGACTGCCTTCGATTAGATCGGGCGAGGCATCCTTAAACGCAAGCTCGAACCTTTGTTGTTTTTTTACCTTTGCAGATCCCCTTATTTTTCTCATCCAGCTAAGCAACCTGGATGAGATCTTGGAATCGTACGTATATTTGTAGCATCTAAAAACAAACGACAGGAAATGAGCGTTTGACACGCTGCCGCCGCCCGTGGTTCCTAGCGTGAAAAAAATCTTTTCGGTTCCGTCAATATTTTCCTCCAATGCAATTGCGCCATAAAACAAAGAAATCCGACCTTTTGCGCCCCGGCGCAAGTTGTAACTCTTCATAATCTCGTCGAGTCTTGGCAACGTATATTCTTGCTCGATAAGCTCCTGATTGATTAAAAACGCGAGATCGAGGACCTCATCGGTAAAGTTATCGTTCAGGCGAGAGAGAATTGAATACAGGTTACCGACTCGCTCGGTACAAAGGAATGTGGCGGCGCCGTACTCTTGAAATGACCTATGTAGAAAGGAGTATTGGTCTCCGTCTTTTACGATGATGCAAAGCGACTCAATAAAGTCTTCAGCAGTCGCCTTTATGTCAACAGATATGCTAAGATATTCGGCAGCTCGTGTAATGAACTTCTTCAGAGAATCTATCTCAAAGCTAAACTTTCGCTCGCTATAGGAAAAGTAGCAAAAACTTCGCCAAAGCCGTACAAAAACATCCTCCTGAAGGTCAGAATGATAATCGCGCTTATATAAAAACTTCATATCATCGTGATGCCTGTACAGCGTATCAAAAGCTTTGCGATAGAAAATGTGCTTTTGCTGAGGGATATCTCCACCCCGCATAAATGTTAAGATCATCATATTGCAAAGTAGAGGATTGGCCAAGAACCTTATATGAGTTCTTATGTACTCGCTCTCTACCTTCGCTCGAAAAACGTCCTTTATATCAGATTTAATAGGTGAGCGTTCTATAAGCTCAATAATTTGATGCAGGTCATAGTCTTTTATTTTTATAATTGTTGCTAAATTCCAGCCATTGAATATGTCCGTAGGTCGACTCGTAACTACAACCCGGGCAGCCGGGAAATCGCGCGTGATTTGATCAATCTTGGCCAGAGCGGATTTTCGCTCGGCCGTCGTAACTTCGTCGAACCCATCAAGAAGGAACAGAACTTTTCCAGACTTTACGAGTGCATCGAATGCAGGTCTAGCAAAAAGAGCCTGCGCGCCAGAGCTTTTGCCGGATAGTTCGTCGAACGCCGCTCCGACTACATCGGTCGAGCTGAAATCAACGTCCCGCAACTCAAGGAACACGGGTATAACGCCGTAATTAAGCTTGCAAAGTCGACAGAATAGTTCTCTAACAAACATGGACTTGCCGTGACCAGCAATTGCTTGGGTAACAAGCACGCGACGCTCTAAAATAAAATCAATCGAGTGTTCGCCAAGAAGAACGCCACCTTTGTGCGTCAGTTTAGGATTAACATATATATCCTCTATATTAACTGGTTCATTTGGAGATAAAAGGGTATGGACCTTGGAGTAGCGCTCATATCTCTTGTTAAGATACGATGAAAACCCAATCTCAAGGTTACGAACCAATGCGTCTTTTGTAACGGCGAGAGCCTTTTTGGTCGATGCGTAGATGTCGCTCGCCACTTCATCTAGAATTTTAAGTGGCGCAAAAACAATGGCCATTGAACACCTGCCCCCGTAAAGTCCCCTGCAGCCAATCTAGCGAAGCAACAAGTCAAGGTCCATCCGTTATTTGCACAGAAGCAAAGGCTAGCTGTCGGGGCTCGAACGATTCGGTAAGCGCCGGTTTGGCCGTTGCGGCTTGGGATTGCCCTCCATCACCCCCCACCTTTAGCGTATCCTCCCCGGCTTGGGAGACATCGCATGCGCTCCACTCTGGACACCGTCGCCGCGATCGGCCTCGCCGTCGGCGGCGCGCTGGGCATGGCGGGCACGTTCGTTGCCAGCGATGCGCTGCGCGAGACGCTGTGGACCATCGACGGCGTGGGCATCGTCGTGGCGACGGCACTGCTGACGATGAAATACCAGCGGCTCGGCAATGAGCTCGTCGCGGCCGGCTTCCTGACTTTCCTGGCCGGCGAAAGCCTGTTTCTGGGCGCCCGGGAGCAATTCCAGCAAAAGTGCGCAGCGGTTTTGCGTCCGGAATTGCGGACAAACAAAAAGACTCTTCTGCCGACCTCGGCGCCGCTGCCGGCGCTCGGCTATCCGTTCCTGGTGCTGACCTTCATTGGCTGGATCTGGACTTTGCTGCAGCCGGAGCGTTGAGTGCCGAGGCCATGGCCGCGCCGCTCGAACTCCGCAACAGCCCGTCGGGAAAGATCCTGCCCGCCGTCGGGCCCTTCCTGATCGGCGGCATTTTCGGCTTCGGCGCGCTGCAGGGCGTGGCTTCGGGCGCGGATGGCGGCCATGTGCTGTGGATCGCGCTGCTCGCTGCTGCTTGTCTCGGGCTCGGCGTCTTTATCGCGCGCGGCGCTTTCGACACTTCGGTCAAGGTGGTGCTGAACAGCCAGGGTTTCCGCGATAGTCGCGCGGGCGACGTGCTGGTGCCGTGGAACAAGGTGCGGAGCGTGCGGCTTGCCGCCGGCGGCAAGGGCGCGGCAATGCTCAATTTCGAGCTCACCGAGGAGCCGCCCGACGCGATCAAATACGCCGCCGCCAATGCCTTCGGCCTGATGCCCTTCGGCAAGACCACCGTGCACATGGAGATCTCCTCGCTGGATGCGAGGGGGCAGGACCTGGTGGATGCGGTGAAGACATTCGCGCCGCATGTGGTGGTGAGGCGCTGATCTCCCCCCTTGAGGGGGAGATGTCGCCGCAGGCGACAGAGGGGGTCGCCGCGCGTGGAGTGCCGGCGCCGTGCGGCACGAGATGAGGTCGGCGTTCTACGCGCAAGGACCCCCTCTGACCGCTTCGCGGCCATCTCCCCCCTCGAGGGGGGAGATTACCGGTGCTTCCCGTGCTCTACTCCCCCTCGGGAACCCTCGCCATGATTCGCGCTCTGCTCGCCTTCCTTCTCCTCACCGCGCCGGCCTTTGCCGCCGACATGTCTATCTTCGTGCGCAACCAGCGCTCCGACGGCGTGGCGCTGGAGCTGTTCAGCCGCGACAGCGAAAAGGTCTGGCCGGGCGGCGACAAGGTTTTCCTCATCCGCCCGCAGGCGCGAAAATCCGTGCCGATCTCCTGCGAGCCCGGCGAGCACATCTGCTGGGGCGCCTGGGTGAACGGCGACGATTCCGTCACCGCCGGCGTCGGTCCCGATAACGACCAGCCCTGCGACACCTGCTGCTTCATCTGCACTGACCACTCGACGGAGACGGTGGATCTGGCGGAGTAGGGCACCCCTTCTCCCCTTGTGGGAGAAGGTGGATCGGCGCGCAGCGCCGAGACGGATGAGGGGTGTTGGACGGAGTGCGATGTTGGAGAATTGGACGAATGAGGCCTAGTCTTCCGCCATGCCGCATCAACCCGTAACCCCGGCCAAGCGCAATTTCGCTCGTCGGATGCGGCGCGAGTCGACAGAAGCGGAGGACCGTCTGTGGCAGGAGCTGCGCGGCCGCCGTCTCGACAAGATCAAGTTCCGCCGGCAGGTGCCAGTGGGTAGATTCGTTGCCGACTTCGTTTGCGCCGAGGCTCGGCTTATCATCGAAATCGATGGCAGTCAGCATGCGGACTCGCCCCACGACCAGGAGCGCGACGCCGAATTGAAGGCGAGGGGATTTCGCGTGTTGAGGTTCTGGAATGACGACGTTCTGAAGGAACTCGATGCTGTCTGCGATACCATCATTGCCTATGTGCGGGACGAAGATCTGCAGCCTTGGCGATGATGCCGATGGGCGTATTTGCCAAGCTGGAGCACCCCTCATCCGTCTCGGCGCTGCGCGCCGATCCACCTTCTCCCACAGGGGGAGAAGGGAGCTTGCCCCTCCCTTGGCCCATCGCTCCCGCCTTTATCCGCCGGCCCGTATCGGCTAAGGGGCAGGCACCAAACCTCTCGCCCGGACTTGCCACCGCCAAATGACCGCCAAGCCAAAACCGCTCTTCCTCGGCATCGACACCGGCGGCACCTATACCGATGCCGTGCTGTGGTCGGAGGAGGGCGGGCCCCTGGACAACCCGAGCAAGGGCAAGGTGCTGGCCAAGGCCAAGGCGCTGACCACGCGCCACGACCTCGCCGTCGGCATTTCCGGCGCGGTCGACGCGGTGCTGGAAAAATCCGCCACCGACCCGGCCGCGATCAAGCTGGTGTCGATGTCGACCACGCTTGCCACCAACGCGCTGGTCGAGGGCCAGGGCGGGCGCGTGGCGCTGGTGATGATCGGCTTTGCCGAGGCCGACCTTGCCCGCGACGGGCTGAAGGCGGCTCTGGGCAGCGATCCGGTGGTGTTCTGCCCCGGCGGCCATGACGTGCACGGCAATGCCGCGAAGCTCGATCTTTCCGGCCCCGAGGCGGCATTGCCGGAGCTCGGGCGTTCGGTGTCGGGCTTCGCCGTCTGCGCCTATTTCGCCACCCGCAATCCGGCGCATGAGCTCGCCGCGCGCGACCTGATCCGCGAAAAAACCGGCCTGCCGGTCACCGCTAGCCACGAGCTTTCGGCCAAGCTCGGCGGTCCGCGCCGCGCGCTCACCACTTTGCTCAACGCCCGGCTGATCTCGATGATCGACCGGCTGGTCGCGGCGACCGAAGGCTTTCTTGACCAGCGCGGCATCGCCGCACCTTTGATGGTGGTGCGCGGCGACGGCGCGCTGGTGTCGGCGGCCTTCGCCCGCCAGCGGCCGATCGAGACCATCCTCTCCGGCCCGGCCGCCAGCCTGGTCGGCGCCCGCCACATGACCGGGCTGGACCTGTCTCTTATAC
>NZ_RZST01000243.1:0-9203 GCF_003997575.1 Mesorhizobium sp. M1A.F.Ca.IN.022.07.1.1 | reverse complement strand
CTGCGCGGCCACTTTGATCTTGCCCTTGGCGTCCTTGAACACCGGCAGCGGTACGACATATTCGTGCGCCAGCTTGAGGTGGGCGAGGTCGGAGGCGTCATAGACCAGCGCGCGGGTGTTCCGGCGGGTCGAGCCGGAATCGCCGCCATCCTGGCGCGGCGCCGACTGCAGCACGGCGATCAGGAACTTGCCGTCCGGCGTCATCGACATGCCTTCGAGGCCTTGATTGTTCTGGCGGCCGGTCTCGGGATCCTTGGGATCCGGCTCGGCGGCACCCGGGCCAGGATTGTCGGAAGCGAAGTTCGGCTTGCCATGGCGTATCGGCACCAGGGCCGCCGGCGGCTGCGTCGCCGACATCAGGCGGCCGTCGGCCGAAAAGCGATAGATGTTGGGGCCATATTCGTCGGAAATGAACATGGTGCCGTCGGGCAGGCGCACGACCGCCTCGTCGTCGAGCGAAAGCTTGCCATTGTCGGCCTGCGGCAGGATCGGCATGTCGCCGGCAGCGGGGCGCACGCCGTTGAGCGGGTCGAGGCCGGTGGCGTCGGCGCCCTTGTCGTCGGTCAGGAGCATGGTGTCGACGAGCGTTGCCTTGACGCCCGACTGTTCCTGGCCGGCGGCGGGCGCCGCGCCCGGAGGGGTTGGGGTCAGCTCGATTGCAATGGTGTTCAAGCGGGGCCGGTAGTCGGTGGTGCCGGCGACGTTGTAGCCGCGGTCCGGCAGCAGCCAGAGCGAGCCTTTGTAGCCGGCGCCGTCACGCGCCCAGCTCTTGGCGTCGATTGCCATGCCGGAGCCCGAACCAAAGGTCTCGCCGAATTTGTCCTTCTGGCTGGCGGGGATGCGGCCAACGCCGACCAGCCCCTTGTTGACATAGCCAACACCCTCGGCGAGCGCAGGGCTCAGCACGGTGAACAGGGCGATTGCCGCGCCAAGCGCGACGGTTCGGTTGAGGTGCTTCATGATGTCCCCATGTGACGAGCAGAGCCGGAATGGCGTCACATCGGGTCTAGGACGCGAACATCATACTTGCGTGACAGGAGTGGGGCTCCTTCCTTCTCCCCATGTGGGAGAAGGTGGATCGGCGCGCAGCGCCGAGACGGATGAGGGGTGTTCCAGCGGAGCGAGACGTTGGCTTTCCCTGGAGCACCCCCCATCCGTCGCCTTCGGCGACACCTTCTCCCGCAAGGGGAGAAGGAGAGGGTGCTCAATCGCTCTCGCGCGCGACGAGCTCCAGCGGCCAGACTTCGCGGATCGTGCGTGGCCCCTCCGGACCGGCATGGGCCGGGAGTGACGCCAGCAGCATCTCGGCCAGCCGCCGGCCCATCGGCTCCAGCGCCGGACGGAAGGCGGTCAGCGTCGGCGAGAAGTAGCGGCAGAGCGGCGTGTCGACGATGACGATCACCGCGATGTCGTGGCCGGGCCTGATGCCCATCTCGGCCAGTGCCTTGCAGCCGCCGAGCGCCATCGCGTCATTGTTGAAGATGATGGCTGTCGGCCGGTCCTTGGAGAGCATGACACGCGGCGTCACCTGGTAGCCGCCGGTCTCGTTGATGAAGCCGTCGGCGATCAGGCCGGGGTCGACTTCGATGCCGTGCCGCTTCAGAGCCTTGCGGTAGCCGTCGAGGAACAGGTAGCCGAAGTTGAGATCAAGCGAAGGGCGGATGGCAGCTATGCGGCGGTGGCCGCGCGCAACCAGCCGGTCGACGGCTTCATCACCCGCCCTCTCGAAATCGATATCGAGCGAAGGATAGGTGTCGCCGCCGGATTGACTTCGGCCAAGCGTGGCGAAGGGAAAGCCGGCCTTGCTCAGATAGTCGATCCGATCGTCTTCCCGCCGTGTATTGGCCAACACGACCGCGTCGGCCCGGCGCGTCTCAACCACGCGGCGCAGCCGCTCCTGCTGATACTGGCCGGGCTCGCCCATGACGACCATCAGATCCAACTCATGCTCGGCGAGCCGCGCCTGCAGGCCGGTCAGGAACGGAATGAAGAACGGCTCGCCATATTGCTGGTCGCCGGGATGCGGTTGCAGCATGAAGGCGATCGAGCGGGTGGCGCCCTGGCGCAGGCTGCGGCCCGACTGGTTGGGCGAATAGTTCAGCTTCCTGGCCGCCTCGAGCACGCGCTGGCGCGTCTCCGCATTGACGTCGGCGCGGCCGTTCAGCGCGCGCGACACGGTGCCGATCGAAATGTTCAGGTGACGCGCGAGATCGTGGATGCTGGACGCCAAGGTAGGTTCTCCCCCTGACCTCGCTAGCACCGGCCGTCCTTCAGGCCAAGCAGTGCATGTCGATTTTCGCGAGCAGGTGATTGACATTCTACGCCATCGGGTGTGTTCTCGTAAACGTTTACGGAAAAACGTTTACGGTGAAGCCGGAAATGCCGTGACACTCGGCCTGGAGGGGCCGAGCGGAGGAGGAGCGCTGGATGATGAAGGTCGTCCTGGTCGGGTGCGGAGCCATGAGCAAGCAGTGGCTCGATGCCGCGAGGCAGATCGACGGGCTTGCCATTGCCGGCCTTGTCGATCTCGATGCCGATCGGGCGCAGGCGAGGGCGCGCGAGTACGAGCTCCCCAATGCCGTCATCGGCACCAGCCTCGATGCCGTTCTCGATCAGACCCGGCCCGATGCCGTGTTCGATGTCGTGGTTCCTGCTGCGCGGCGCCAGGTCGCGCTTTCGGCCTTTGCCCATAACTGCCATCTGCTCACCGAAAAGCCGCTTGCCGACAGCCCAGAAAATGCGCGCGCCATCATCGAAGCGGCGCGCCGCGCGGGGCGGGTCCATGCCGTGGTTCAGAACCGGCGCTATGTCGCCAATGTCAGGCGGATCCGGCGGTTCCTCGATTCCGGCGCCATCGGCAAGCCGACCAGCATCCATGCCGACTTCTTCGTCGCGCCGCACTTCGGCGGCTTTCGCGAGGAGATGCGCCACGTGCTTTTGCTCGACATGGCGATCCACACGTTCGACGCCGCCCGCTACATGGTCGCCGGCGAACCGGCCGGCGTCTATTGCCAGGAGTGGGAGCCTGCCAATTCCTGGTACCGTCAGGGCTCGTCGGCCAGCGCGGTGTTCGATTTCGGCGGCGGCAAGGTCTTCACCTATGCCGGCTCCTGGTGCGCGGACGGTTTCCGCACGAGTTGGGAAGGCAGCTGGCGCATCGTCGCCGAGCGCGGCAGCCTGTTGTGGGACGGGCATGACGGGTTGAAGGCCGAGGTGGTTGCATCCGGCCGCGACGGTATCATCGACAAGACCCAGTCGATCGAGGTGCCGGCGCTCGACGCGTCCGACAGAGTCGACGGCCATCTCGGCATCATCCAGGATTTCATGCGCGCGATCGAGACCGGCACCGAACCGGAGACGCGCGGCACCGACAACATCAAAAGCCTAGCCATGGTCTTTGGCGCCATCGAAAGCGCAGAGACCGGACGCCGCGTCGCAATCGCAAAGGAAACGCCATGATGCCGAACCCGCTTCTCGACATCAGGATCGGCACCATGGTGCGAGCCAATCTCGACGACCCGGCCGCCTATGTGAAACAGATCCTGCCGCTCGGCTTCGAGAGCATCCAGCCCTTTTTCTGGCAGACGCTGGGCGGCAAGGACCTAAAGCGCCTGGCGGGCGAAATCCGCGAAGCGATCGGCGATGCGGACGTCGCCGTCTCATCGATCGGCGTGTTCGGCAATCCGCTGGAGAACGGCGAGGTCGACCGCGGCGTGCTCGCGGCGTGGGAGACCGTCATCGACAACGCACATCTGTTCGGCACCACGATGGTCTGCGGCTTCACCGGCCGGCTGCGCGGCAAACCGCTGACCGACAGCCTGCCCCGTTTCCGCGAGGTCTGGGGGCCGCTGGCCAGGCACGCCGCCGACAAGGGCGTGCGCATCGCCTTCGAGAACTGTGCGATGGACGGCAACTGGGCGAGCGGCGACTGGAACATCGCCCACAACCCGGACGCCTGGGAGCTGATGTTCAACGAATTGCCCGACGACAATCTCGGGCTCGAATGGGAGCCCTGCCACCAGCTCGTCTATCTGATCGACCCGATTCCGCAGATTCGCAAATGGGCGCCGCGTATCTTCCACGTCCACGGCAAGGACGCCACCGTGCGCTGGGACGTGATCCGCGAGCACGGCGTGTTCGGACGCGTGCCGTTCGTGCAGATGCGCAGCCCCGGCTTCGGCGACAGCGACTGGACGCGGGTGATCAGCGAATTGCGGCTGGCCGGCTACAAGGGCGCCATCGACATCGAAGGCTGGCACGACCCGGTCTATCGCGGCGACCTCGAGATGACCGGTCAGGTGCGGGCGCTGGACTATCTGAAGCAGTGCAGGGGAGGAGCCAGCTACCTGCCCAATCCGGTGTGAGGACCGGCCGGCGGGAGGAGCCGGCCACCAAGACTACGGCCGAAGCAATCGTCGAAACCCTCTGTTGCGAGGGACCAAAAGGGAGGAACGTGCATGAGCATCACGACCAGAAGGACTGTTCTGCGCTCGACCGTCGTGGCGGCTGCCGCGGCGCTCTGCGCCTCGATCTCCACCTTGCCGGCAAAGGCGCTTGACGCCCAATGGTGCAAGGACGTCCATATCCGCTTCTTCGTCGGCGGCGCCGAGGGCGACGCCTTCGGCACCATCGTCTACAATGGCGCCAAGCAGGCGGCGGCCGATCTTGGGCCGAAGGTCGACTACATCTTCTCCCAGTGGGATGTCGAGAAGATGGTGCAGCAATTGCGCGAGGCGGTCGCGGTCAAGCCGCAAGGCATCGCCATGATGGGCCATCCGGGCGATGCCGCGATCATGCCGCTAGCCGAACAGGCGCACAAGGACGGCATCAAGATGATGTACCAGAACGTGCCGGTGCCGAAGGTGGTGGAAGCGTTCGGCGGAGGCTATGTCGGCGCGCAGCAGGAGCAGCAGGGCCGCGCGCTCGGCGCCGAGGCCTTCAAGCTCGGCAAGCTCAAGGCCGGCGACAAGGCGATCATGATCGGCCCGTTCGAGAACGAAAATCGCGGCGCGCGCGAGCGCGGCACGGTCGCGGCGCTGAAGGAGGCGGGCGTCGAGGTGATCCAGCTGTCCTCGCCGCCGAGCGGCGAATGGGCGTCCGACCCGAACCTTGCCATTCCGGTGATCACGGCGGCTCTGCTCAACCACCCCGACGTCAAGGCGGTCGGCTATCCCGGCGGACAGATGCTAGGCAACGTCGCCACCTATATGCAGGCGGCGGGACGCAAGCCCGGCGACATCTTCAACTTCGGCTTCGATACCAGCCCGCAGATCGTCGAAGGCTTCAAGGGCGGCTGGGTGCAGCTGACGGCCGACCAGCAGCCTTTCCTGCAGGGCTATCTGCCGATCTTGAGCCTTTGCCAGCAGGTGGTGCTGGGTCTGGCGCCGATGAATGTCGATACCGGCGCCGGCTTCGTCACGCCGCAGAATTACGAGATCGTCGCCGAGCTGGCCAAGCAGGCGCTGCGTTGACCTCCCAGGCGGTCGGTCGGGGTTGGGCCCGGCCGACCGGATCGCCGGCAAGCGGCCGATAACACAATTGGAAGCGAGGATCGCATGGGCGAACGCATCATCGAACTGCGCGATATCAAGAAATCCTACGGCCAGGTCTATGCGCTGGGCGGCGTCAACCTCAGCGTCGATCGCGGCGAGGTGGTCGGCTTGATCGGCGACAACGGCGCCGGCAAATCGACGCTGATCAAGATCCTATCCGGCGTGGTCAAGCCGACAAGCGGCGACATCCTCGTACGCGGCAAGCCGGTGACCGGATGGAGTGCCGCCCGCTCGCGCGATGCCGGCATCGAGACGGTCTTCCAGGACCGCGCTTTGGCCGTGCAGCAAACGATCGTGCGCAACATCTTCATGGGCCGCGAGCTGACCGGCTTCATGGGCTGGCTGAAAGTCAACAAGGAGATCGAGGAGGCAAGCCGGCTGATGCGCGAGATCGGCTTCACCTCGAAAGTGTTCACGCCGCATTCCATCGTCGGCCAGCTTTCGGGCGGCGAGCGTCAGGGTGTGGCGATCGCGCGCGCCATCTACAAGCAGGCGGAGCTGATCATCCTCGACGAGCCGACGACGGCGCTGTCGCTGACGGAGACCGCCAAGGTCTTCCATTTCGTGCGCCAGGTGCGGGCGAGTGGCCGCTCGATCCTGTTCATCGGCCACAACATTCATCATGTCTTCGACATTGCCGACCGCTTCGTGGTGCTCGACCGCGGCAAGGTGGCGTTGACGGCTGACAGCAGCGAGGTCAAGTCAGCCGACGACCTCATCAACTTTATGGAAGAGATCGCGCATCCGGGTGGCCTGCCAGGGCTACACGAGGCGGGCGGAGCGGAGCAGAGAGCGTGATGAGCAAGGCCATGGAACCCGATCTGCAAACACCTCTGGGAAGGGCAAGCGGCCCGACAGAATCAGGCAAGCAGTGGAGTCATCCTTCCGATCACTGGCTGCGCGGCTTCGTCCTCGACAATCGCGCGGCGCTAGGCACGCTCGCCGTGTTCATCGTCATGATGGCGATCTTCATGATCGCCAACCCGACCGTCTTCACCACCTGGTATCTTTACAGCTCGGTGCTGACGACGCTTCCCGTCGCGCTGTTCGTTGTCGTGCCGCTGGTCTTCGTAGTCACCTGCGGCGAGATCGACCTATCGTTCCCGGCGACGATGGGTTTCGCCTCATGGGCCTTCGCGATCGTCGTGCAGGCCGGCTACGATCCGTTCCTCGGCATCGCCGCGGCGCTTCTCACCGGCACGCTGCTCGGCTTCCTAGTCGGATCGCTGGTGGTCTATGGCGGCCTGTCGTCGCTGATTGCCACGCTCGGCATGAACTTCCTGCTGCGCGGGCTGATCCAGATCATCAACGAGGGCAAGTCGACGGCGCTGACCAATCTGGCCGACAGCTGGGCCTACAAGATTTTTTCCAGCCAGCTCTGGGGCATCCCGGTGCAGATCTTCTGGGCCATCGCCTTCGTCGTGCTGTCGGCGCTGCTCTACAACCGCCACCGTTTCGGCGCGCAGGTCAAGGTGGTCGGCGACAATCCGGACAGCGCCAAGCAAATGGGCATCGACGTCCAGCGCGTCCGGGTCAAGGTGTTCGTCTTCACCGGCATCGGGGCGGCGATCGCCGGCACGTTCTCGGTGATGATCAACTTCACCTGGTGGCCGACGGCGGGCGACGGCTATCTGCTGCCGGTGCTGGCATCGGTGTTCGTCGGCGGCACGCCGACCTGGGGCGGTATCGGTACAGTGGTCGGCGGCGCGATCGGCGCGGTCACCGTGTCGTTCATCCAGACCGGCGTCGTCGCCGCGGGCCTCAGCGGCTTCTACGTGCAGTTCTTCAACGGGCTGATCATCATCCTGTCGCTGCTCGGCCACAAATGGAACCAGGCGCGGTATCGCTGAGAGGCTGCGGTTTTCGGACGGTAATCCGTTGGCGGCCGCCGCTCAAACGCTGGTGACAAACCCGTCCAGCACACGTTTCTGGCCGGCCTTGTCAAAGTCGATGGTCAGCTTGTTGCCGTCGATGGCGGCGATATTGCCGTTGCCGAATTTCTGGTGGAAGACGCGGTCGCCGAGCTTGAATGGCGAAGGTGTGTCGGCGACCGATTTGGCGACCAGCTCGCCTTCGATGGTGCGGCCTTTCACCGAGGTGCGGCCGGCGCCATAGCCGCTGTCAGTCTCGCCATAGCCGATGCGTTCGACCTGGTGGCCGGAGCGTGTGCCCCAGTTGCGGTCGGTCGCTTCGGTGCGGTTCGCCTGCGCGCGCTGCCAGCCGGGCGTCGCATAGGTGTTGGAGAAGCTGCCGGATTTTTCCGCACCGATATTGTCGAAGCGCGAAGCGCCATAGGGATTCTGCCGGCCGCCGCCGCGGCCCGAGGCGAAGGAGCCGCCGCCATAGGGATTGCCGTAGCCGCCATAGGAATTGCCGCCATCGGCGACATCGACATGGGCTTCCGGCAATTCATTGACGAAACGCGACGGAATGGTCGATTGCCACAGGCCGTGGATCTGGCGGTTTGAGACGAACCAGACGTGCAGGTTCTTTTTCGCGCGCGTCAGGCCGACATAGGCGAGGCGGCGTTCTTCCTCGAGGCCGGAGCGGCCGCCTTCGTCCAGCGCGCGCTGATGCGGGAACAGACCTTCCTCCCAGCCGGGCAAGAATACGGTCTCGAATTCAAGCCCTTTCGCCGAATGCAACGTCATGATCGAGACCGCATCGAGCGATTCGCCTTGCTCGGCCTCCATGACCAGCGCGACATGCTCGAGGAAGGAACGCAGGGATTCATACTCCTCCATGGAGCGGATCAGTTCCTTGAGGTTCTCCAGCCGCCCGGGCGCTTCCGCCGAACGGTCGTTTTTCCACATATCGGTGTAGCCGCTCTCCTCGAGGATGGTCTCGGCGAGCTCGGTGTGCGGCGTGGTCTCCAGCGCCTTCTGCCAGCGCTCGAAATTGGCCGCGACCTCGCGGAGCGCGGCGCGCGGCTTCGGCTTCAGCTCGTCGCTTTCGGCGAGCGTCGCCGCGGCCTCAAGCATCGGGATTTGCATGGCGCGCGCGGTGTCGTGGATCTGGCGGATGGTGGCTTCGCCGAGCCCGCGCTTCGGCACGTTGACAATGCGCTCGAAGGCAAGGTCGTCGCCGCTGTTGGCGACGACGCGGAAGAAGGCCAGCGCGTCGCGGATTTCCAACCGTTCGTAGAAGCGCGGGCCGCCGATGACTCGGTAGCTCAAGCCGAGCGTGATGAAGCGGTCTTCGAAGGCGCGCATCTGGAAGGACGCGCGCACCAGGATCGCCATATCGTTGAGGTTGTGCTTTTGCCGCTGGTAGGCCTCGATCGCCTCGCCGATGGCGCGCGCCTCTTCCTCCGAATCCCAGGCGGCATGGACATGCACCTTGTCGTCCTCGGGGTCGTTGCGGTCGGTGAACAGCGTCTTGCCGAAGCGGCCCTCATTGTGGGCGATGAGATGCGAAGCCGCACCCAGTATATGCGCGGTGGAGCGGTAGTTGCGCTCCAGCCTGATGATGGTGGCGCCGGGAAAATCCTTGTCGAAGCGCAGGATATTGTCGACCTCGGCGCCGCGCCAGCCATAGATCGACTGGTCGTCGTCGCCGACGCAGCAAATGTTGACAGTGGATTGACGTCGGTTTCCCTCCCCCTTGAGGGGAGGGTGGCCGGGCGAAGCCCGGTCACCCTCCCCTCAAGGG
>NZ_RZST01000242.1:0-9227 GCF_003997575.1 Mesorhizobium sp. M1A.F.Ca.IN.022.07.1.1 | reverse complement strand
CTCGCCATATATCGCATGGTCGACATCGGCTCGGTTACCGGCGCGCAATTCCTGATTCCGATCTTCGGCGCCGGCGGTTTCGCCATCTTCGCCGTCATGTCGATGATGATCACCTTTTCGCTGGTGCCGGTCTCGCTCGGGGACCGCTCGAACCCGGCGCCTCCGGAAGACGTCAAGCTCGACCTGCCGCGCGTCTGGCGGATCTCGCCGCTCGGCTCGATCGGCTGCATCGCCGTCGGCGTCACAAACAGCGCCTTTCGCACGCTGTCGCCGGTCTATGCCGAGGAGATCGGCATGTCGGTTGCCGATGTCGTGACCTTCGTCAGCGTCGGCATTTTTGGAGGCGCCCTCATCCAATATCCGCTTGGCTATCTCTCCGACCGCCGAGACCGCCGCTCGGTGCTGCTGGCGACGACGTGCTGCGCCATGCTTGCCGCGCTGGCGCTGGCCTTCGTGGCGCGCGCCGACCCGTTCCTCAACTTCATCATCGTTTTCATCTTCGGCAGCTTCGCCATGCCGCTCTATTCACTATCGGCCGCGCATGCCAACGACCGGGCCGGCAAAGGCGAATTCGTGCTGATCAACGCGGCGCTGATGCTGTTCTACTCCTTCGGCGCGATCGGCGGTCCGATTGCGGCCTCGGCGGTGATGCAACATTTCGGGCCGAGCGCGCTGTTCGTTTTCAACGCCGTCGTCTATGCCGTTCTCATCATTGTGATCCTCTACCGCATGCAGGTGCGGTCGAGTGTGCCGGCCGGCAGCCGCAGCCGCTTCACCGCGCTTTTGCGCACGTCGACGCTATTCGCGCGGCTGGCGCGGCGGGGTGGCGATTAGACAAGCAGGATTAGGTGTTTCAGCGTTTCGCGGACACGCCGAACCGCTCTATCTCTTTGATTTTACGCAATTACGGACGGAAAACTGTTCGTCACTTTTCCTGGAATTGCTCTAACTGCGGCTTGACGAAAGCGCTTGCGGCTGAAATTGAAGAGGCCTGATATGATGCCAAAAGCGAATTGATGCACGTCATCACCACCCAGAAAGAACTCGAGAGCGTCATCGCGGCGTTCGAAAAGTCCGAATTCGTAACCGTCGACACCGAATTCATCCGCGAAACGACCTTCTGGCCGATCCTCTGCCTCATCCAGATGGCCGCGCCAGGCGTGACGGCGCTGATCGATCCGCTTTCGCCCGACATCGACCTCAAACCCTTCTTCCGGCTGATGGCCAACGAAGCGGTGGTCAAGGTTTTTCACGCCGCACGCCAGGACATCGAAATCATCGTTCATCTGGGCGACCTGGTGCCGCATCCGGTGTTCGACACGCAGGTGGCGGCCATGGTCTGCGGCTTCGGCGACAGCGTCTCCTACGATCAGCTGGTGCAGCGCATCACCGGCGCGCGGCTCGACAAATCCTCGCGTTTCACCGACTGGCGGCACCGGCCGCTCTCCGACAAGCAACTCGAATACGCGCTCGCCGACGTCACCCACCTGATCAAGGTATATGAGCACCTCAGCGCCGAGTTGAAGCGCGAGGACCGCGCCCATTGGCTCAATGAGGAGATGGACGTCCTCACCTCGCGCCAGACCTACGATCCGCATCCGGAGGATGCCTGGAAGCGGCTGAAGATGCGGCTGCGCAAGCCGCAGGAGCTGGCGATCGTGCAGGCGGTGGCGGCATGGCGCGAACGCGAGGCGCGCGAGCGCGACGTGCCGCGCGGCCGCGTGCTCAAGGACGATGCGATCTACGAAATCGCGCAACAGGCGCCGCGCGACGCGACTGCGTTGGGGCGGCTGCGGACGACGCCGAAGGGCTGGGAGCGTTCGGCGACGGCAACCGCGCTGCTCAGCGCCGTCAACACCGCCCTTTCCCTTCCGAAGGAAGCGATGCCCAAACTGCCGAAGACATTCCAGCCGCCGGAGGGCTCGAGCGCGGCGGCGGAACTGCTCAAGGTGCTGCTCAGGATTGTCGCCGAGAAGGAAGGCGTCGCCTCCAAGGTGCTCGCCTCGAGCGACGACATCGACCGCATCGCCGCCGAGGGTGATGCCGCCGACGTGCCGGCGCTGCAAGGCTGGCGGCGTGCCGTGTTTGGCGAACAGGCGCTTAGACTGGTGCGCGGCGAGATCGGCATCAAGTTCGACAAGCGCAGGATAGCGGTGTTCGACCTTTAAAGCGCGTCGCGCCGAAACGCATTCCGGCAACCGCTTCAAATACTTGAATTTCATGGCGTGTCGTTGTCCCAGAACCGCGCACGCTTCTGGGCGACATGCATCAATCTACACCGCCCCAAGCAGGTGCAGCGCGAACCAGATCCAGGCGACGAGAAGGATGCCCGCGCCGAGGAAGAAGGCGCGGCTGCGGTGCAGCAGATAGTTTCTGGTGAGATGCACCCAGGCGTGCACATAGCGCGTGACGACGAAGAGCCACATCAGCGTCAGCGTCAGGTAATTCACGCCATTGGTAACGAACAGCGCCAAGCATAGCACGTGAAAGAGGACCGGCAGCTCGAACTGGTTGATGAGGTTGTTGGCGACGGTAACGCTTGAGGCCGGCTCGGTCGAGCGGACCTTGTACTGGCTGATCTTGGCCTCGCCGGACTTCACGGCAAGATAACGCCGCTTCAGCATCACCAGATAGACGATGTAGACCAGCAGCACCTGCGCCAGCATCGGCCAGAAGATGGCGGTCTGGTTCATCTTGCCCCTACCGTTTAACGCCGCCGCTGCCCGGCAAGCGCCAGGACCGCAACGACCGCGAAGGGGATCGCCAGAAGCGTGAACTTTGTCACGGTCAGCGACGAGGCGAAGGCCAGCGAGTCGGGATTGGCCGACTGGAAATCCGACAAAAGCCGCGCCACGGCGAAGTTCTGCGCGTAGTCGGCGATCGTATAGGGCAACACCAGGACCAGTGCCGACAGCGCCTTCAATTGCGCGGGCATGGAGCGGAAAGTGCTCAGCCGCCTGCCGAAGGCCAGGATCAGGCTGAGCAAGGTGAGCGACAGCAGCGCCGGGAAGAGCAGATCAAACGTCAGATAATGCCAAACGATGATGATCTCGCTGCCGCGCCGGCCGAGCGCCGTCAGCCATGCCATGCCCTCATCCGGCGTGAAGCCGGTAACACGCATGTCGAGCGAAGGAAGCCCGCCGCTCAGGTGGCGGAAATAAAAGAACTCGAGCGCCGTCATGGCGATGAAGATCGCCGCGGACCCAATCGAGAGCGCCGCCGCGTGACGCGACAGGCGCAACACCGTGACGATCAGGTTGCGCCATAGCCCCAAGCGATCCGGCCGCTCGTCCGCCTGATCAAAGTCCGCCCGGATAGTTCGGGCTTTCGCGGGTGATCGTGACGTCATGGGCGTGGCTTTCACGAAGTCCGGCGTTTGATATGCGCACAAAGGTGGCGCGTTCGCGGAACTCGGCAAGATCGCGCCCACCGACATAACCCATAGCGGCTTTCAGGCCGCCCGCAAGCTGGTGCAGCACGCCAGCCACAGGTCCTTTGTAGGGAACCTGGCCTTCGATGCCCTCCGGAACCAGTTTCAAGGTGTCGCGCACCTCGGCCTGGAAGTAGCGATCGGCCGAGCCACGCGCCATCGCACCGACCGAACCCATGCCGCGATAAGCCTTGAAGGAGCGGCCCTGGTGCAGATAGACCTCGCCCGGGCTCTCGTCGGTGCCGGCAAGCAGCGAGCCGATCATGGCGGCACTTGCGCCGGCGGCGAGCGCCTTGGCGAGATCGCCCGAATATTTGATGCCGCCATCGGCGATGACGCTCACGCCCGACTTCTCAGCCGTCTCAACCGCCGACATGATCGCCGAGAGCTGCGGCACGCCGACGCCGGCGACGATGCGGGTGGTGCAGATCGAGCCCGGACCGATACCGACCTTGACGGCGTCGGCGCCGGCATCGATCAGCGCCTGCGTGCCCTCGGCGGTGGCCACGTTGCCGGCCAGGATGCGCACCGAATTGGAGAGCTTCTTCGCACGCGTCACCGCGTCCAGCACGCGCTGCGAATGGCCGTGCGCGGTGTCGATGACCAGAAGGTCGACGCCGGCATCGATCAGGCGCTCGGCGCGCTCGAAGCCGTCGTCGCCGACGCTGGTGGCGGCCGCGGCGCGCAGCCGCCCCTGAGCGTCCTTGGTGGCGTGCGGGTTGAGCTGCGACTTCTCGATGTCCTTGACGGTGATCAGGCCGACGCAATTGCCCTTGCGGTCGACCACCACCAGCTTCTCGATGCGATGCTTGTGCAACAGGCGCTTGGCCTCGTCCTGGTCGACATTCTCTTTCACCGTGATCAGGTTCTCACGGGTCATCAATTCGTAGACCTTCTGCGACGGATCGGAGGCGAAGCGCACGTCGCGGTTGGTGAGGATCCCGACCAGCCGGCCGACCGTATGACCGCCGGTGCCGCCGTTCTCGACCACCGGAATGCCGGAAATGCCATGAGCGCGCATCAGTGCCAGGGCGTCGGCGAGCGTGGCGTCGGGGCCGATGGTAACGGGATTGACCACCATGCCGGATTCGAACTTCTTCACCTGCCTGACCTGCTCGGCCTGCTCGGCCGGCGAGAAATTGCGGTGGATGACGCCGATCCCGCCGGCTTGCGCCATGGCGATCGCCAGCCTCGCTTCGGTGACCGTGTCCATGGCGGCCGAGAGGATCGGCACGTTGAGGTCGATGTCGGTGGCGATGCGGGTGCGGATATCGGTCTCGCCGGGCATGACCTCCGAATGGCCGGGCTGCAACAGCACGTCGTCGAAGGTCAGCGCCAATGCGCCGGTGGACGTCTCGATGATTTTTGCCATGGCCAGTCCTTTTTGAATGCGGAAAAGGCGCTGGGCCGAAATGGCCAGCGCCGACTCTCATCTTCCCTTTCAGGATTGGCGCTGGCTGGTAACACGTCCCGCAGGCGATGAAAAGCCGATCGTTGCGAGACGCTTCAGGTTCCTATTCCGCACCTAGGAGAGCATCCAGCAGAGCGTGCCGCGGCGATGCAAAAGGATTGACGACGGTTACACCGCCCCAGGTAAAGCCATCCTGCAGATCTTCCGACAGGAGTAGCCGGCAACCCGTTTGCGAAGCAGTCGAAAGAATGACAGCATCCCAGATGCCGAAACGATGGTCTGCCGCAAGATCGACAGCCTTCATCATCACTTCCGGCGTCGTTCCGGCAACCGCGAAGGCGTCGCTCCAGCTAAGCAGCTTATCCCGAGCTTCCTGGGAATGTCTTCCGGCCTTGCGGACGAGAACATTGAACAGTTCGCCCAGCACCTGGACCGGAATGACCGCGGCCTCTCGTGGAACGTTGCGTAGCAGTTCGATAACGGCGTCGCGCTTCTCCGCGTTGTTAACGCCCTCAGCATAGGCCAGGACGTTGGGGTCGATGGCGACCTTCACCGATCGTCCTCATAAAGTTCATCGCGGGTCCAGTGTCCGGCATTGAGGATCGGCTGCCGTTCGAGGCGCGACAGCAATGCTGCGTGCGAGCGGGAGGCCACGCCCTCGTGCTTCTGCGCAGGCACGATCCGCGCCACCGGCCGCCCATGGGTGGTCACGACGTAGCTGTGGCCCTCGCGTACATCACGCAGGATGTGGGAGAACCTGCGATTGGCATCGGCTGCCGAAACGGTTTCGTCCATGGCTGCATAACCTGTAGTTATTTTCACTACAAAAACCCAGAGGCTCTGTTTATCAAGCGGCGCGCGCGATTATTCCCAGCGAGGGTTGCGGTCGCACAAAAGTGACAGCAAATTAATGCGACATCCGGGCCAATTGGTGGTACCGCCCCGGCGTGCCGGCTCGCCCCCAAAGCCAGGCCCGGAATCGCGAAGTCAAATCAGGGCGTCCCCTTGAACCGCATCATCCCGCTCATCCTGGCGGTCGCACTTTTCATGGAGAACATGGATTCGACCGTGATCGCGACCTCGCTGCCGGCAATCGCCATCGACATCCACACCAGCCCGATCGCGCTGAAGCTGGCGCTGACGGCCTATCTCGTGTCGCTGGCAATCTTCATTCCGATTAGCGGCTGGATGGCGGACCGGTTCGGGGCCAAGAACGTGTTTCGCGCCGCGATCGCCGTCTTCATTGCCGGCTCGGTCGCCTGCGCCTTCTCCAATTCGCTGCCGGCCTTCGTGGTGTCGCGTTTCCTGCAAGGCATGGGCGGCGCCATGATGACGCCGGTCGGGCGCCTGGTGCTGGTGCGCGCGACGCCAAAAAGCGAGCTCGTCGCGGCGATGTCATGGCTGACGGTGCCGGCGCTCGTCGGGCCGTTGGTCGGCCCGCCGATCGGCGGCTTCATCACCACCTATTTCACTTGGCACTGGATCTTTTTGATCAACGTGCCGATCGGGCTTTTGGGCATCTGGCTTGCCACCCGCTATTTGCCGGAAACCGACCCCGCCAAAACGCCGCCGCTCGACTTCCCGGGCTTCGTGCTCAGCGGCCTCGCGGCGTCCGGCATCGTCTTCGGCCTCTCGGTGGTCAGCCTCCCCGCTTTGCCGCCGATCGCCGGCTTCATTACCGTTGCCGTCGGCCTGGTTTCGGGCGTGCTTTATCTGCTGCATGCTCGGCGCGCCAGGAACCCGCTGTTGGCGCTGGAGCTCTTCAGAAACCAGGTGTTCCGCTCCTCCGTGCTCGGCGGCTCGCTGTTCCGCATCGGCATCGGCGCGGTGCCTTTCCTGCTGCCGCTGATGTTCCAGATCGGCTTCGGGCTGACGCCGTTCCAGTCCGGTATGATCACCTTCGTCTCCGCGGTCGGCGCCATCGGCATGAAGTTCGTCACCGCGCTGCTCTTCAGGCTCGCCGGGTTCCGGCGGGTGCTGGTCTGGGGATCGCTGATCGCCGCCGGCTCGATTGCCATCTACGGCCTTTTCACCCCCGCAACCCCCTATGCGCTGATGCTCGCGATCCTTTTGGTCGGCGGCTTCATCCGCTCGATGTTCTTCACCGGCGTCAACGCGCTGTCCTACGCCGAAGTATCGACCGCCGACACCAGCAAGGCGACGCCGATCGTTGCCGTGTTCCAGCAGTTGTCGATCGCGCTCGGCGTGGCGCTGGCCGGCGGCATCCTCGAAGTGTCGACTTCGATCCATGGCGGCCCGCTGACGCTTGGCGATTTCCACATCGCCTTCTTCATCGTCGCGGCGGTTTCGGCGGCGGCATCGCTGACCTTCATGCGGCTGGCGCCGGACGCCGGCAATGCGGTGTCGGGACATGGCAAATTGACGACGCCGAAGACGCTGGAGGCGGTGGGGACCGCGGGGAAATGAGCGCCACCTTTCCCTTCTCTCCTGACCAGGGGAGAAGGTTAGGCGCTACCCCTTGAACTCCTTCGCCAGCAGGTAAAGCTCCACCGACTCGTCGCGCGAGGCCGGCGGCTTCACATGATGAACCGAGCGGAAATTCTGCTTGAGCCGCGAGAGCAGCTCGTTCTCGGCCCCGCCCTGAAAGGTCTTGGCGAGGAAATGGCCGCCGGGCTTCAAAACCTGCAGGGCGAAATCCGCCGCCACTTCGCACAAATGCATGGTGCGCAGATGATCGGTCCGGCGATGCCCGGTGGTGGGGGCAGCCATGTCCGACAGCACGACATCGGGCTGACCGCCGAGCGCCTCTGACAGCTTTTGCGGCGCGTCGTGATCGAGGAAATCCAACTGCAGGATGACAGCGCCCGGCACCGCGTCCATCTCAAGATAGTCGATGCCGACGACATGCGGGTTTTCCGCGCTCGATTTCGTGCGGGCCGCCGCCACCTGGCACCAGCCGCCGGGCGCGGCGCCGAGGTCGATCACCTTCATGCCGGGTCTCAAAAGATGATGCTTGTCGTCGATCTCGGTGAGCTTGTAGGCGGCGCGCGAACGGTACCCATCGGCCTTGGAGCGCTGCACATATGGGTCGTTCATGTGCCGCTCGAGCCAGCGGCGCGAGGATTCCTTCAGGCCGCTCTTCTTCTTGATCCGGGTCTTCAACACGCGCATGCCGGCCGAGCCCGGCTTCTCTGGCTTCCTGCTCATTGCCGGCCACGCCCGTCATGACGCCAGACGCCGTCATCGGCCATCAGTTCGCTCAATATACCTTCGCGCAGGCCGCGGTCGGCGACCCGCAGCCGCTCCGACGGCCACACGCCGCGGATCGCTTCCAGGATGGCGCATCCAGCAAGCACCAGGTCGGCGCGGTCGGCGCCGATGCAGGGATTGGCGACGCGCTGCTGAAAATCCCAGCCGATCAGTTTTTCCACCATGCGGTCGACGCTCTGACGGTCCATCCACAGCCCGTCGACGCGGCGGCGATCGTAGCGCTCGAGGTCGAGATGGACGCCGGCCAGCGTCGTCACCGTGCCGGAGGTGCCGAGCAGATGGAAATTCGGACTGGCGAGCACATGCGCGAGCCGGTTGCGCCCGTCGAAGGCCTTGAGCCGCACCGCAACGTCATCGACCATGGCGGCGAAGGTCTCGCGCGTCACCGTGCGGCCGCCGAAACGTTCGGCGAGCGAGACGACACCCACCGGCAGCGACGTCCAGGAGACGATGTGGTTGGCAAGCTGCGGCGAGCGCTGGCCGCGCGTGAGGTCGATCAATGCGATCTCGGACGAGCCGCCGCCAATGTCGAACAGCACCACGCCGCGCGTTTCGCGCTCGACCAGCGAGCCGCAGCCGGAGACGGCCAGCCGGGCCTCGGTCTGGCGATCGATGATCTCCAGCTTCAGACCGGCCTCGCGCTCGACCCGTTCGAGGAAGTCGACGCCGTTTTCGGCCGAGCGGCAGGCCTCGGTGGCGATCAGCCTCGCCTTCCTGATCTTGCGGTTGCGCAGCTTGTCTCCGCAGACCTTCAACGCCTCGACGGCACGGTCCATGGCCGCCTGGCCGAGCCGCCCGCTGGCCGAAAGCCCCTCGCCCAGCCTGACAATGCGCGAGAACGCATCGATGACGCGGAACTGGCCGTGGCGGGCGGGCACCGCGACCAGCAGCCGGCAATTGTTGGTGCCGAGATCGAGCGCTGCGAATACCGGCAGTTCCTGATGCGACGGGCGCGCGCCATTTGGAAGCGACGGTCGCGGCTTGGGGACGATCGGCGCGGGTTCAGGCGCAAGGCTGGCGGGAGCGGCGACGGGCCCCGGCGAGGGTATTCCGCCGTTCTCATCACGTGCGAAAACCTTGCGGCCTCGCCTGCGCTTGCGGCGCTTGCGCGTTTTGCCTTTCGGGTTCTCGCCTTGATTGTCGGCATGTCTTGCG
>NZ_RZST01000241.1:0-9342 GCF_003997575.1 Mesorhizobium sp. M1A.F.Ca.IN.022.07.1.1 | reverse complement strand
AAAGCAGAGCGAGCCCGGCCTCGCGGCCGAGCGCTGAAAGGTTCATGTCGACCGAGGTCAGCGGCGGGCGCGTCGCCTCGGCCACGATCTCCCAATTGTCGAAGCCGATGACGCCGACATCGTCGGGCACGCGGATGCCGCGCTCGCGCAGCGCGTCGATGACGCCGCGCGCGATCTGGTCGTTGCCGCAGAAGACGGCATCGGGCCAGCCTTGCCTGCCCCGGCCGTTGCCGAACAGTTTCGCCACCGCATCGTGCCCCCAGGCTTCCGACCAGGCGCCGAGCAGCGGCTCGCCGACCGGCAGGCCATGCGCCTCGAGCACTTCCCGGTAAGCCTCGGCCCGCGCGTGCACCACGGCGAAGCCCGCCGGTCCGGTGACATGGGCGATGCGGCGGCGCCCGAGCCGCAAAAAATGCTCGACCGCCAGCCGCGCGCCGCCGGCATCGTCGGAGACCAGGCCGACCGCGCCGGCATACGGCTGAGTGAAGGCATAGACGACCGGAATGCGCAAATTGGAGAGATCGATCGGCAGATGGCGGTCGATGCGCTTTCCCGTGGCGATGATGCCGTCGACGCGCTTGTCGAGCATGGCCTCGACATGCAGTTGGCCGAGCCGCGTGTCGTCCTCGACATTGCACAGGAACACCGAGACGCCATTGTCGACCAGCGCATCCGAAACGCCGGCCATCAGCGGCAGCGAGAAGCGGCCATAGGTATCGTTGGTAAGCAGGCCGACGGTGAAGGAGCGCTTGCGCAGCAGGCTCTGCGCCAGGTGGTTCGGCCGGAAGCCGAGACGCTGCGCCACCTCACGAATGCGCTCGCGCGTCTCGGCGGTCATCCGCCCCTGCCCGTTCAGCGCCTTCGACGCCGTCGCCACGCTGACGCCGGCCGCAGCCGCCACCTCGCGCAGCGTGACCGGCAGCTTGGCGGAAACTGGCGCTGGCTCGGCGTCGGAAGACATAGTTCGAGGCGCATCCCTAAGTTGGGAAAAGGTTTTCCCTTATCGTCCTGCGCGAAGATGACGGGTGAGGTCAGCGGACGCGGGGCGATTTGGGAAAAGGTTTTCTCAAAGGGAGATTAGGCGAAGGTGGCGGCGTTGGCAAGGGGAAAGGACTCGACGCGGCTGCTCGCCCAATCGTTGACGTGCGTGGGATATCATAAGTTCCAGTCTCGAAGGACCGGATGGGCCCGCAAGCAGGCTTGTCGGTTTCCCAGAAGTAGCTAGCGTAACCTGCACGACCGATATGTGGCGCAACTCGGCGGAGAAGCGATTTTGCGGTTTTACCAGTTGGTCGCGATGTATTTTGGTTGGAGATATTCAAGCAGGCCGTGATGCCCTCCCTCGCGGCCGAGCCCGCTTTGCTTCATCCCCCCGAACGGCGCTGCCGGGTCCGAAACTAGGCCACGATTGACGCCGACCATTCCACTTTCGATGCGTTCGGCGACCCTCAGGGCGCGTCTGAGATCACTACTGTAGACGTAGGATATGAGGCCATACTCCGTGTCGTTCGCCAGCCGGACAGCCTCGTCTTCCGTATCGAACGGCGTGACCGCTGCGACCGGCCCAAAGATCTCTTCCTTCGCGATGTCGGAATCGGGGGAAACGTCAGCTAGGACTGTCGGAGGATAGAAGAAGCCCTCGCCAGGCCGCGGTTTGCCGCCCGTTTCGATACGCGCCCCACGGGCAACGGCATCCTTCAGCAAGCGATCAACCTTCTCCACGGCCGTCGCGGTAATAAGGGGCCCGAGCTGGGTCGTCGCTTGAAGACCCGGCCCCACTGAAAGCGACGACATTTCCTGGGTAAGCCGGCGGACAAAAGCGTCGTAAATGCCGCGCTGCACATAGAAGCGATTCGCCGCAGTGCAGGCTTCTCCGCCGTTGCGCATCTTGGCGACCATGGCGCCGGCCACGGCATCGTCCAGATCCGCATCATCGAACACGATGAAAGGAGCGTTGCCGCCGAGTTCCATGGAACAGCTGATGACCCGGTTGGCGGCCTCACGCAACAGGATGCGCCCAACGGCGGTCGAACCCGTGAATGACAGTTTGCGCACCCGATTGTCGTGCAGCATCGCGCTCACCACAGGCCCCGCGGCCGTGGTCGTCACGATGTTGAGGGCACCTTCGGGCAAACCGGCTTCCATGAGGATCGCACCGATCGCCAACGCGGTCAGTGGAGTCTCAACCGCCGGCTTCAGTACGCACGTGCAACCCGCCGCGAGCGCCGGGGCGATTTTGCGGGTCGCCATGGCCGCAGGGAAATTCCAGGGCGTGACGAGAACGGCGATGCCAATCGGCTGGTATTGAACCAGGATTCGGTTTGCACCGCCCGGCGCGTGGCCGATGTCGCCGAGAGTACGCACCCCCTCCTCGGCGTACCATCGGAAGAACTCCGCGGCATACGTTACCTCCGCGCGAGCGTCTGGGAGGGCCTTGCCGTTCTCCAGAGATATCAGTTGCGCCAGCCATTCGGCACGATCGAGCATGAGCTGATGGCAGCACATCAGCATGTCCGATCGCCGGCGTGAGGGGGTTTGCCTCCACATCGTCGCAGAAGCCTCCGCAGCATCAATCGCCCGGATTGCGTCGGCGACTGCGCCGTCTGCGACAGACGCGATCGTGAGCCCGTTGGATGGATCGGCGACATCAAACCGATTGCCGCCGGTTGCACTTGTCCATTTGCCGCCCACCAGCAGATCCACAGGAGCGCTTGCAATGATAGCCGCAGCATCCGCGCAAAACGATTCGATATCCCTTGCTGTCTGACTCACACCCATCCTCTCGCGGCTTTAGAAAACATGCGCAACCAGTCTGTCGATTGCTGGAACCAATATGAAATTGGTATTGCAACCGGTGTCAATATAGATCAAATTGGTTGCAGAGAAATCCGCCCGTTTCTTAGTGGAGTGGCCGCATGACCGTCGTTTTGAGGGATTTCATCGAGGCGGCCGGACTGCAGCCAGGCGACCGGCTGCCGCCCGAGCGCGATCTCGCGCTCAAGCTAGGTTTACCCCGCACGGCCCTCCGGCGCATGCTGGCCGAGATGGAGCAAGAGGGGCGCCTGCTTCGCCATGTCGGGCGCGGCACTTTCGTCGCCGAGCGAGGGGCAACTGCCAGCGCTCCGTATCGCGCACACGATGCCTCCCGGAAAGAACTGTGGACCTATCCCGCTGAGGTCTTCGAAGCACGATTAATCATCGAGCCGAAGGTGGCGGCGCTCGCGGCGTTGCGGGCGACCCCCTATGAAACTGAAGAGATGCACAAGGTCATCCAGCATGGCAGTACCGCCGCGACGCTGGCGGAGTTCGAGCGTTGGGACGCCGCGTTCCATCAACTGGTAGTGGTGGCGGCCCGCAATGGATTGCTGGCCTCGCTCTACGAAGGTATTCACTCGCTGCGGGCGGGGCGTCTTTGGGGGCGCATGAAAGAGCTGTCTCTGACGAAAGAGCGTATGCAGGAGTATACGGCTCATCATCGCGCGATCTTACAGGCGATCACTGACCGCGATGGTGGGCAGGCCGAACAAAGAATGCATAGCCATATCTTGACCGCGAGAGCCAACATACTCGGATCGGAGACAATGGGGTGAGTAGGCCTCATCGCCAAAATTTTGAGATTGCCGAACCGAGCGGAATGGCGCGTTCGAACGCTAATCGCCTGTCGTTCTATTCAAGGCGGGGCATCTGACACTGTTTTCACGACGGACGCGGTGCGCGCCATCCAGACAAGATGAGGTTCCTGTACCCGGCGGGCCCGTCCCCAAGGAAGAGCAACGTTATCGCCTCTTTGCTTCGGGCTGGCGACGGCGCATCGCACGCTTATCCCGCCATTCGTAAAGGGAATAGACAAGCGGGATGAACCATGGCTTGCCGCGGTAAAACGGCACGGCCTTCGGAGCGGGGTCGAAATCGAAGGCGGACTGCGCCTTTTCGGTTTCGCCGAGGATCTTGAAGGCGGCCTTCTTGCCCAGCCAGCGGGCCCAGACCACTCCGGAGCCGCAGAAGCCGGTGGCGTAAACCGTATCACCCGAGGTGAAAATCCGAGGCACCATGTCGCGATGCATGGCGACCTGGCCAAACCAACTATGCGTCAGGCCGACGCCCCTCAGTTCGGGGAAAATTCGGCCAAGTTCGCTGCGCAAATGGGTGGTCGGCGCCAGCGCGTCACCCGCCGTGGTGCCGTCCCTGCCGCCGAAGAGGATGCGCGATCCGTCCGCCGAAGGGCGATAGTAATAGCTGAGCTGGCGCATATCGCCATACATCATGCGCTTCGGCATCAACCGGTCCATCACGCCTTCTGCCAATGGCTCGGTAGCGATGATGCGGCTGCGCACCGGCACAATACGGCGTCGCAGCCAAGGATCGAAGCCGTCGGTATAGGCATCTGTGCAGATCAGCACCTTCCTGGCGAGAACGTCACCGCGCGACGTTCTCACACGGACCCCGCCGGCCTCGGCGATGGTTCCCGTAACGGCTGTGTTCTCATGGATTACCGCTCCGGTTGCCATTGCCACCCGTATAATACCCGCAAGCAGCTTGGCCGGATGCAGGCCACCGGTATCCATCCGCACGAATCCACCCGTGTAGAAATCCGTCCCGATATAGGTCGGCACGTCCAACCGGCCAACGGGATGAGCCTCGATGCCCAGAAAGCGCCGCAGTAGATCGGCGGAGCGGCTGAGTTCGTCGCATTCATCAGCGTTGATCGCGCCGACGAACAGGCCGGAGAGATGGAAGTCACACTCCACCTTCTCCTCGTTCAGAAAGGCCCACAGGTCTTCCCGTGCGGCCTTTCCCTCCATCAGGATCTCGGTGGCGCGGGCCTCGCCGAATCTTCTGATCAATTCCTTGCGCCCGGGTCGAATGCTCCCGCTCGCCATGCCGCCATTACGACTGGAAGCCGCCTGCCCCAGCGACTGGCGATCGAAAAGCTGAACACTGCGACCGGCACGAGCAAGCTCAATGGCCGCCGAAAGTCCTGCATAGCCTCCCCCAACGATCGCCACGTCGCATCTGGAGGCGACCCGGCGGACTGGGAGGGGAGAGAAGGTGCAATCCTCCCACCAATAGGGCGTGGATTTGAAGGGGCCAGCGGGATCGGCGGTCATGGGAACATACCAGCTTTTGGTCGGATCGGCGGGCAAGCGCAAACCGGTCAATCACGTGAGACCCAGAGTTTGCGCGTGGTTTCGATGGCACGCCATACGCCGGTGAATCCCGGATGCATGACGAAGGCGTCGCCAGCCGCGATGCGGCGCGGCGGGCAGCCATCCTCAGTAAGTTCGGAGACACCCGAAAGGATGTAGCAGAACTCGAAAGTCTCGCCCTTAATCGAACGATAGGCGCCAGGCGTGACCTCCCAGACCCCTGCCTTCACGGCGCCGTCTGCGGTCTGGGCGATATCCCAGCTCAGAAAACGTGGATCGCCCTCCACAAGGCGGTCGGGCAGAGGCTGCCCTTCGCGTGGGCGCGGAAGAACATTCTGGTCGATGAACGTCAACTTGGACATAGGGATGTGGCCTTTCTGCGCGTTGAACGCCGTTCGAACCAAAGTTGCCGCTCCAAAAGCTTCAAGGCAGTCAGTCCGACGACATTGAGGGTGAGGTAGAAGACGGAGGTGATGATGAAGATGTCCATAATGGCGAAGGTTTCGCTCATCAGGCGTTTGGCCCAACCGGTGATTTCGAGCACAGCGATGGTCGAAGCGAGGCTGGATTCTTTGACGATGATGGCAACCTCACTGCTGTAGGATGGCAGCGCTTGTCGCAAAGCCAGCGGGAACTTGATCCGGCGCAAGATAATCCAAGGCGACATGCCGCAGGCTTCCGCCGCCTCGATCAGCCCGCGCGGCAGGGATAAAAACGCGGTTCGAAAGATTTCGGCTGTGTAGGCACCGGTGTTCAACAGGACCGCGAGAATGGCTGCGTGCAGGCCGTCGCCGATCAGCCACCAAATCACCGGGTTGGAGCGAAAGAACCCGACCTGCCCTAATCCGTAGTAGATCACGAATATCTGCACCAGCATGGGCGTGCCGCGAAAGACGGCGCAATAGGCGTCGGCCGCCGTGCAAACCAAGCGATTGCGCGAAGTGCGCGCGAGCGCCACCAGGATGCCGAATGGCAGTCCTAAGCCCACGCCGAACACCGAGATCAGAAGCGTTGTCTTTGCGCCGGTGAGAAGGAACGGAATCGCATAGGCAATAATGGTGAAATCCATTCTAACCTCCGCTGAAGCCGCGATTGATATGGCGCTCAGCCAGGCCGAACAGGGTCTGGCTGACTGCTGTCATGGCGAAGAACAGCGAGGCAGCGATGCAGTAAAAGAGAAGTGGCGAGCGCGTGATGCCCGCTGCGATAGCCGCCATACGCATGAGTTCCTGCATGCCGACGATGGAAACGAGTGAAGTATCCTTGATCGTCATCTGCCAGACATTGTTGATCCCGCCGAGAGCAAGTCTCAACGCGAGCGGCAACGTGATTCTGAAAAAGGCGACCGATCGAGGCAACGCCAAAGATTTCGCGGCTTCAAGAAGACCGTTGGGAACGGCTTCCAAAGCGCCTCGCATCACCTCGATCGAATAGGCGCAGGAAATGGTCGCGATGGCGAGGATGCCGATAATGGACGGGTAGGCACTTTCAGCCATGTCTCGGTAGCCGAAGGCAACGGCTATCTTCTGCACCCAGTCGACAGAGCCAAAGAACAGGAGATAGATCACAAGAAGACCCGGCACGCCGCGGACGACGATGCTGTAGACATCGATCATCTGGGACAGCACCGGGACCCGCTGCCAGCGCGCTATGGCAAACGGGACGGCTGCGATCAACCCGATCATCATGCCGACCAGCCCGATGCAGATCGTCACGAAGGCGCCGCGCAGCAAAGCGAGTCCCCAGCCCTGCTCCACAACCAGCAACCAGATAGTTTCAAACATGGATGACACCCGTCGGGCCGCCGCGGGCTGCGACGGCCAGTTGTTGCGAGAGGATCACTTCTTGCACGGAATGGTGTAGTCGTCCTTGAACCACTTGAGGGAAGACTCCTTGATCTTACCTCCATCGATCATGTTGCAGAGCGCGGCATCTACCTTAGCCTTGAGTTGGGCATTCCCCTTGCGCATACCGACACCCATGCCGTGGCCGAGGGTTTCAGGATCGCTCATCGCCGTAATCTTCACATCGATCTTCGTGAAGTTGGCGCCGTCCGGTGTAGCGAGGAAATCCATCCAGGTCGGGGAGTCGCCGAAAGCGGCATCCAGGCGGCCAGCCGCAAGATCAGCGGTCTGCTGAGTGGTGGCATCATAAGTCTTGAGATCGGCGCTGGTCGCCCGCTTGCCGATGAATTTGGCATAGGTCGTGCCTGTCACGACGCCGACACTCTTTCCCGCGAGCGCCTTTTCGATCTCCTCGAGACTCTTGAGCCCGGCAAGAGCGGAATCTTTGGGGACCACGAAATAGAGCGGCGTGGTGGCGTACGGGATGGAGTAGTCGATCTTCTTCTGGCGCTCGGCAGTGATGCCAAGGCCGGAAATGATCACGTCGAAGCGGTCGCTATCCATGGAGGGAACCAGCGAACTGAAAGCCTGCACCACGAATTTGCACTTCATCTTGAGTTCGGCGCAGATACCGTTGGCAACGTCGGCGTCGAAGCCGGTGACGTTTCCGTTGGCGTCGGCCATGCTGAACAGCGGCGCGTCCCCTTCCGTGCCGACGCGTAGGACGCCTTCCTCGGCGCGCGCGGCACCGGCTGCGGCGGCGAGCATGAAACCGGATACGAAAATCGAACGAAACGTTTGAACTGAAAGCATGAGTGTTACCCCTTTTCTTGTTCTGCTGAAGAAAACCGCGATCACGCGGCGGCTGGCATGACGCTGGAGAGAAACCGTTTCACCGCCTCCGAGGCAGGGTTGCGAAACAACTCTTCCGGCGCATCGTCCTGCTCAAGGATACCTTTGCGCAGGAATATCATTCGGCTCGACACGTCGCGCGCAAACCGCATTTCATGGGTGACGAGAAGGATGGTCGCCCCCTCTTCGGCCAGCGTGCGGATCACCTTCAGCACCTCGCCCACGAGTTCCGGATCGAGCGCGGATGTGGGCTCGTCAAAAAGCATGATCTTTGGTCGCATCGCCAGCACCCGTGCGATCGCCACGCGCTGTTGTTGACCGCCTGAAAGCTGACTGGGATAGCGGTCGCGGAATTCGGCCATCCCCACCTTGGAAAGCGCCGAAAGCGCCATATCCTCGGCCTCCCGCCTTCCTTTCCCGAGCACGTAGACGAGCGCCTCTGTCACGTTGCCGATCACGGTCCGGTGCGGCCAGAGATTGAAGTTCTGGAACACCATGCCAGTCCGCTGGCGAAAGAGCCGGATCTTCGCGCGGTTGGTGATTTCGCTCTTGCCCGGTCGATTGGTGGTGATGGAGATTGCGTCGCCCATCACCTCGATCCTCCCTGAGGTCGGCGTCTCCAGAAAATTTATGCAGCGCAACAACGTGCTCTTTCCCGAGCCAGACGCGCCGATAAGGGATATGACCTCCCCTTCCGCCATCTGGAAAGTGACGTCGTTAAGGATCCTGACCGCGCCGAAATTCTTACTGAGTTCATGGACCTTTAGAACCGGGGCCGTGTCACGGCGTCTTCGGTTCCATTCAGATCGCACCTTCTCAACATGGGGCTGGCCCCGGCTGTCCATCGTCTGCGCGAGTTCGTTAAGTGTTAGGCGACTGTGACCATCGCTCCCACTTTCGTCGGTGACGGCGCCGTCTATGGCGCTCCTCCTCGAAACGGTTCGATATCCCTTGCTGTCAGTCACGTTCATCGGCTCGCTGCCTCTAGCAACTATTTGAAACCAATCTCGGGATTCTTAGGACCAATATGACATTGGTATCGCAACCGGTGTCAAGATAGATCAAATTGGTTGCGAGAAAAATCTACAGGAACAGCTTACATTTGGCGCGTCGGATCCAATTCGCGGAATGAAGATCATCGCAGATAATCCGCCCCTCGCCCGGCCTCAGGCGAACATAGACTCGCCAATCGCTTCCTAAACAGAATGTCGCTCCGCCGGGCCGCCCACGCGTCGCCGCCGGCGCCGAGCCCGCGCCAGCGGCAATAAGGGACGGCGGCGCCAGGTGACGGGTCGGCAGCGGTCGGGGAACCCGATCCGGTTCGAGCACGTCCACATAGCGACCAGATCCCACGCGCCGGCAAGCGCCTCCTCTCAATACCGCCGTCGCGGAACGATTAGCCGCTGCTCGATGTTGATGCGACATCGGATGGCGAATCCATGGAACGGCGCGAGAAGGAACAGGAGAACCTTTCCCGGCTGGAACGGGCCGCGCAGCGG
>NZ_RZST01000240.1:0-9361 GCF_003997575.1 Mesorhizobium sp. M1A.F.Ca.IN.022.07.1.1 | reverse complement strand
ACCAGGATGTATTTGAACTTGCGATGATAGTCCCTCAGCACGTCCGGATAGGCGCGGAAGATGCGGATCGGGTGACAGAGGAGATCGCCGAAGTCGCAGGAATTCAGCGTCTGCAGCCGTTCCTGATAGGCCTTGTAGAGCTGGCGCCCCTTGCCGTTGCCGAAGCTGCGCGCGTCGCCTTCCGGAATCTCGTCGGGGCCAAGGCCCTTGTTCTTCCAGTTGTCGATCATCTGCGCGAAGGTCTTGGCCGGCCAGCGCTTGTCGTCCAGATTTTCGGCCTGGATCAGCTGCTTGATCAGCCGTACCACGTCATCGGTATCGAGGATGGTGAAATCGGATTTCAATCCGGCAAGCTCGGCATGCCGGCGCAGCAGCTTGACGCCGATCGAGTGGAAGGTGCCGAGCCAGGGCATGCCCTCGACATTCTGCTCGCCGATCAGCAAGCCGATGCGCTGCTTCATCTCGCGCGCGGCCTTGTTGGTGAAGGTGACGGCGAGAATCTGCGAGGGGAAGGCCCTGCCGGTGGCAAGGATGTGGGCGATTCGCGTGGTGAGCACCCGCGTCTTGCCGGTGCCGGCGCCGGCCAGCACCAGAACCGGGCCTTCGGTCGTTTCAACAGCGAGCCGCTGTTCGGGATTGAGGCCGTTCAGATAATCGGGCGCACGGTTCTGCGCGTTGCGTGCGGCCATGGCGCGCGCGGCAAGGCCGGATGGGGCGGCGGGCCGTGCATTCGGTTCGTCAAAAAAGGGCATGTCTTCCGAAAAGCCGGACATCGCCCCCGAATGTAGTGATTCGGCAGCGAAAGGCCAGAAGTGTCTCCGTTTTGTTCTAGTTGTTCCTGTTCGGGGCCGCCTTGACAGGCGCAACTTGCGAGAGAAAGCTGCCAACAGGGCAGGGACGGCAAGCCGTTGCCTCAGAGGCGCCGCAAGCGCGCAACAGTCGAAGGAGTATCGTCTTGGCTGTCACCATCACCTCCCTCGTCCTTTTGCTTATCGGCCTGGTCCTCGGCGGCGGCGGCATCTGGCTGGTGACGTTGGGTGGCAGCTGGTACTACCTGATTGCCGGACTGGCCTTCCTGATCACCGCCTGGCTCATTTTCCGCCGCAGATCGACAGGGCTCTGGCTCTATGCCGCGATCGTGCTCGCCTCGCTGTGCTGGGCGGTGTGGGAAACCGGCTTTGATTGGTGGCAGCTCGGCCCGCGCGGCGGCATCATCGTTCTCATCGCGCTCTGGCTGCTGACGCCATGGGCCAGGCGGGGATTCACCGGTCCGGACGGACGCGCTCCGCTCATCCTGGCGGTGCTCGCATCGCTTGCAGTGGCTGGCTATTCGATGACCGCCGATCCGAAGGACATCGGCGGCACGCTCAACACCGATAAGGTGACGCCGACGGCCAATCTCGGCGGCGACATGCCGGCGGGCGAATGGCATTTCTACGGCCGCACGCCGTTCGGCCAGCGTTACTCGCCGCTCGCTCAGATCACGCCGGATAATGTCGCCAAGCTGCAGCCGGCCTGGACCTACCGCACCGGCGACATGAAGGGTCCGGACGACATCGGCGAGACGACCTATCAGGTAACGCCACTCAAGGTCGGTGATGCGCTCTACATCTGCACGCCCCACAATTTCGCCATCGCCATCGATGCCGCGACCGGCAAGGAGAAATGGCGCTACGACCCGAAGATCAAGCTCGATCCCAACCGCCAGCACCAGACCTGCCGCGGAGTTTCCTATTACGCCGATGCGAAGATCGCGGCGGGCCAGCCCTGCGCGGCACGCATCTACCTGCCGACTTCGGACGCCCGGCTGATCGCTCTCGATGCCGCGAACGGGCAAGTTTGTCCGTCCTTCGCCGAAGGCGGCACGCTGAACCTGATGGCCAACATGCCCTTTCCGAAGTCGGGCTATTACTATTCGACCTCGGCGCCGCTCATCCTCGCCGGCAAGATCATCGTTGGGGGCGCGGTCAACGACAATTATTCGACCGAGGAGCCGTCGGGCGTCATCCGCGCCTATGACGCGGGCACCGGCGCGCTGTTGTGGAATTGGGATTCCGGCAAACCGGATCAGACGACGCCGCTGCCGGCGGAGCAGAAATACACCAATAACTCGCCCAACATGTGGTCAACGGCGAGCGCCGACGAGAAGCTTGGCCTGCTCTACCTGCCGCTCGGCAACCAGACGCCCGACCAGCTCGGCATGGGCCGCAGCGCCAATGTCGAAAAATTCTCCTCCTCGATCACCGCGCTCGACCTCAACACCGGACAGTTGCGCTGGGTGCGCCAGACCGTGCATCACGACCTGTGGGACATGGACGTGCCGGCGCAGCCGACGCTGGTCGACATTACGACGGGGAGCGGCGTGGTGCAGGCACTGGTAGGGCCGACCAAGCAGGGCGATCTCTATGTGCTCGATCGGCGCACTGGCGAACCGATCATTCCGGTGAAGGAAGTGCCGGCACCGGGCGGAGCGATCGAAGGCGACCATACCTCGCCGACGCAGCCGTCGTCCGACCTGTCGTTCAACCCGAAGCCGCTGACCGGCGCCGACATGTGGGGCATCACCATGTTCGATCAGCTGGCGTGCCGGATCGAACTGAAGACACTGCGTTACGAGGGACGCTACACGCCGCCCTCGCTGCAGGGCACGCTGGTCTACCCCGGCAATTTCGGCGTGTTCAACTGGGGCGGGGTCGCGGTCGACCCGGTGCGGCAGGTGATGTTCGGCATGCCGACTTATCTCGCTTTCACGTCGAAGCTCATTCCGCGCGCGGACGTGCCGCCGCCCGGCGACACCAAGGGCAGCGAGCAGGGGCTCAACCGCAATGAGGGCGCGCCTTACGCGGTGGTGATGGGGCCATTCCTGTCGCCGCTCGGCATTCCCTGTCAGGCGCCGCCTTGGGGCTATGTCGCCGGCGTCGACCTGAGAACCGGCCAGATCGCCTACAAGCATCGCAACGGCACCGTCTACGACATGACGCCGCTGCCCCTGCCGCTCAAGGTCGGCGTTCCAGGCATCGGCGGGCCGATGATCACGGCCGGTGGCGTTGCCTTCCTCGGGGCCGCGGTCGACGACTATCTGCGCGCATATGACCTTACGACGGGCAAGCAGCTCTGGCGCGCGAGGCTGCCGGCCGGCGGCCAGTCGACACCGATGACCTACACCGTCGCCGACGGCCGCCAGTTCGTGGTCATCGTCGCCGGCGGCCACGGTTCGGTCGGTACCAAGCCGGGCGATTATGTGATGGCTTACACGCTGCCCAAGTAGACGAGGACATCCAATCGCGCCGGCCTTTTTCGCCGAGCACGTGGCCAAGCGCCTGCAGCGACGACAGCAAGCGCCGCCTCAGCCAGCCGCTACGCCGGCGGCCATCACGTTCCCGGCATTCCCCTTTTTGCCGTTCGGACCGGGCGGGGCCGCTCCGCAGTTTCCCGTCCCACCGTGACAGCACCATCAACTTTTTCGGAATGACCAAAATGTGATGGATGCAGAAGCCACCGGCAATCGTCATGGTCGAAGTTCGGATCGAGTGCCGTTGTCGCCGGCGGATGACTGGACCGTGCGCGTTCTAACCCTATCTTGCGCGTCAAACAGTCGTCGAGGAGAGCCATGGCCGAACCTGTCGCCAAGCCTGTCGTCACACAGCCCATCATCACTCAGGCGATGATCGATGCCTATGACGAATATACGCATCTGACGCTCGACCGGCGGCGCTTCATGGAGCACTTGACTCGGCTCGCTGGATCGGGCGCCGCGGCCGCCGCGATCGCGCCGATGCTGGCTGCGAATTCGGCCAAGGCGGCGATCGTCGCCGAGAACGATCCGAGGGTGAAGGGCGAGGACATTACCTATCCCGGCAGCAGCGGCGAGATGAAGGGCTATCTGGTCAAGCCGGCGAATCAGTCCGGCAAACTCGGCACGGTGATCGTCGTCCATGAGAACCGGGGGCTCAATGGGCATATCCGTGACGTCGCCCGGCGCGTGGCGCTGGAAGGCTTCGTCGCGCTGGCGCCGGACTTCCTGTCGCCGCTCGGCGGCACGCCAGCCGACGAGGACAAGGCGCGCGACATGTTCAGCAAGCTTGATGCTGCCCAAGTCGCGGCCGACGGCGTAGCGACGGTCGCCTATCTCAAGACTTACCAAGACAGCAACGGCAAGGTCGGCGCGGTCGGCTTCTGCTGGGGTGGCGGCACGGTGAACACGCTCGCCGTCAATGCGCCGGACCTCAGTGCCGGCGTCGCCTATTACGGCATGCAGCCTAAGGCCGAGGATGTGCCGAAGATCAAGGCGGCGCTGCTGCTGCATTATGCCGGGCTGGACGAGCGCATCAATGCCGGCATCGACGCCTACAAGAAGGCGCTGGACGCCGCGCATGTCGAATACACCGTTTATGTCTATGACGGCGTCAACCACGCCTTCAACAACGACACCTCGGCCGCGCGCTATGACAAGAAGGCGGCCGATCTGGCCTGGGGGAGGACGGTCGCCTTCCTTAAGGAGAAACTGGCCTGAGGTGTGTTGATATTCAGGTGAGCCCGGCCTGCGAATGGCGGCTCCCTGCGCTTCCGGTGCTCACGTACTTCAAAGTACGCTCCGCTCCGGTTCTCGGAATCCACCATTCTCGGCTCGGCCTGACCTGAAGCTCAACACACCTCGACGGCGGCGGATCACTCCGGCGCTGGCTTGTGCATGGCGACGCCCGCCACAACCAGCGCGATGCCGAGGCAATCGGTGAGGCTCGGAACCTGCCTGAGCACGACCACGCCGATCAGGGTCGCGGTGAGCGGCAAGAGCGATAGCATGAGCGCGAAGCTCGCGCGCGGCAGCCGCGCCATGGCGAGCTGATCGCAAATGTAGGGGATGACGGAGGAGCAGAGGCCGACGCCGATACCGGCGATCAGCAGTTGCGGCGCCGAGAAGGCTGGCAGCGCCTCGCTGAAGCCGACCGGCAGCACGACGAGCAAGGCGATCGCCATGGCGGTGCCGAGGCCGGCGATGCCGAGGCCAGTTCGGGCGATGCGGTGGCCCAAAACGATATAGCCGATGAACAGCGCGCCGTTGAGAAAAGCCCAGAACAGGCCGACGGGATCGCTCGACCACTTGACATCGATGAGCAGCAACGTGCCGGCGACAGTGATGGCGAGCGCCGCGAAATTGCGCGGGGTTCTGAGGCCGACCATCGCGACGCCTATGGTGCCGACAAATTCGATCGCGGCGACTAGCGAGATCGGCAGGCGGTCTAGAGCCAGATAGAAGGCGCAGTTCATCACCGCCAGGCAGGCGCCGAAGGCCAACAGCAGCAGGCGGGCCGAGCGGTCGGCGCGCGTGAAAACCGCCCATGGCCTGGTAAGCGGCGCGAAGACGAGCGCGGCCGTGGCGATGCGCAGCCAGGCCATGCCGAGCACGCCGACCTGAGCGAACAGCAGCACGGCGAAGGCCGGCCCAAGATAGTGGAAGATCGCGCTGACGCAGAACCAGACATGCGGCGGCACCGCATCGGCCAGTCCGGCGAGGGCAGGGCGTGCAGCGTCGGTGTCGCTGCCGGCCCGGTTTGTCGGATGAACTTGCGCTTCAGAATTCATAGGGTCATTATCGCAGGCGAACTTCGCGACTTATATGGATGATGCACGGCTCCGATCACCGTTCACCTTCTGAAGAAAAGAGAATTATTTGAAACGCCTTCGAAATGAAAATGGCGAGCTGGATGCGGCGGACCTGAAAATCCTGCGACTCCTGGAAAAGGATGCGCGCACCAGCACGGCGGAACTGGCGCGCGCCGTCGGGCTCTCGGCGCCGAGCGTGGCCGAACGCATTCGCAAGCTGCAGGAGAATGGCGTGATCGAAGCCTATACGGTGAAGATCAATCCGACGGCGCTCGGCATGAAGCTGTCGGCATGGCTGCGAATCAGGCCGGTCCCGGGGCAGCTTGCCGTGGTGGCCGGGATCATTCGCGACCTGCCGGAAATCGCCCAATGCGACCGAGTGACCGGCGAGGATTGCTTCATCGCGCTCGCGCATGTCGGCTCGGTGGCCGAGTTGGAGCGGGTGATCGACAAAATTATTCCCTATGCGATGACCAACACCGCCATCATACAGTCGTCGCCGGTCGAGGCGCGCTCGCCGCTTGGCAGTTTAAGGGAGCGCTGAAGGCTCAGTGTGACCGCGTCTGATGCGCGCCTGCTTGAGAATCGCGCGCCAGCGGATCATGTCGAAGGGGATGGGCTCGTTGTTGTTGGCGATGTGGAAGATCTCGTTGTTGACGTTCTTCAACGATCGCCAGAAATCATAGTCGGTGATGCGCGGATCGGCCGCCAACCGCTCCACTTCGACCTTGATGTCGGTTTTCATGCACTGTCCTCGCACCGCATTCCGCCTGCCGCCCGCGCGTAAACCCGGTGCGGCGGTTTTCGAACGCGCCACTGAGTCGTTCAACAGACTCAATCGGCTTGTTCAGGTTAAAACCTTGGTAAGGTTAACGCCGGTGTGCGGGTTTTCAAGCGCTCTTGCGTTTGATGCCGATCGAACGGCCAGCACGCTCCGGCATCGGCAACGCGGCGTGGGCGGCGCTCATGGCTTCAACCTGTGCCATCACATCGGCCGGGAAGGGAGCGACCCTCGGCCCGGCCATGTCGACATGCAGCGCAAGCTGCTCGGACGTCGCGGCCAGCCAGCCATCGACGTGGCGAATCTCCTGATAGGCCCTCAGCCGCTTCTCGTCGTGGTCGATGAGCTGGAACGAGACCTTCACCTTGTGGTCGAGGTGAAGCTCCTGCACGTAGCAGACATGGACTTCCGCGGTGTAGATGGTGAGGCGGCGGTCCTTGGCATAGTTCGGTCCCATGCCCATCAGCTCGAACGCTTCGTCCGAGCAGCGGTCGAACAGCACGTTGTAATAGGCCATGTTGAGATGGCCGTTATAGTCGATCCAGTCCTTCTCGATCGCCATCGGGCTGGAAATGATCGGCGCGGGCATCGTCATTTGGTTTTCCTTGATCGTCGCTGGACAGGGCCTGGCTGGTGAGGTTCTCTTCGCTCTGGCGCAATTCCGGAGCTTCACTCTTTTCCTGGAATTGCTTTAGGCATCATCCATAGCTGCATTACAAGAGTGGCCGCTGGTCCATTCGCGGAGGAATTCATGGCTTTGAGCGACCTCAACCCCGTCGAGCGCAACGAGGAAGGCATCGCCGCCGCGCTCGGCATCCTCAAGCAGCGGTTCGGCGAGCGTTTTCAGACCGGCGAGGCGATCCGCGACCAGCATGCGCACACCACCACCTACATCCCGACCCAGGCGCCGGATGGCGTCGTCTTCGCCGAAAGCACGCCGGAGGTGCAGGAGATCGTGCGCACCTGCGCCGCGCATCGTGTGCCGGTCATTGCCTTCGGCGTCGGCTCCTCGCTCGAGGGCCACACCAATGCGCCGGGCGGAGGCATATCCATCGACACCTCTCGCATGAACCGCATCCTCTCGGTCAATCCGCAGGATCTCGACTGCACGGTCGAGCCCGGAGTGACACGCGAGGATCTCAACCGCCATTTGCGCGACACCGGCCTGTTCTTCCCGATCGACCCCGGCGCCAATGCCTCGCTGGGCGGCATGGCGGCAACACGGGCGTCCGGCACCAATGCCGTGCGCTACGGCACGATGCGCGAAAACGTGCTGTCGCTGACGGCGGTGATGGCCGACGGCGAGGCAGTGACGACCGGCAAGCGGGCAAAGAAAAGCTCGGCCGGCTACGACTTGACGCGGCTCTTGGTCGGCTCGGAAGGCACGCTCGGCATCATCACAGCACTGACGCTCAGGCTGCAGGGCATTCCGCAGGCGATCTCCGGCGGCGTCTGCCCGTTCCCGACCTTGGAGGCCGCATGCAACGCAGTGATAGCGACCATTCAAATGGGCATCCCGGTGGCGCGCATCGAACTGGTCAACGCGCTGCAGATGCGGGCGATGAAGAATTATTCGAAGCTCGACTACCCCGAGAGCCCGTGCCTTTTCGTCGAATTTCACGGCAGCGACGCCGGTGTCGCCGAACAGGCCGAGACTTTCGGCATGATCGCCGAGGAGAATGGCGGCGGACCATTCCTGTGGACCAGCGTCGCCGAGGAGCGGACGAAGCTCTGGAAGGCGCGGCACGACGCCTACTGGTCGTCGCTGACGCTGCGCCCCGGCGCCAAGGGGCTTTCGACCGATGTCTGCGTGCCGATCTCCCGGCTTGCCGAATGCGTCACGGAGACCGAAGCCGACATTGCCGAAATGGGCCTGCTCGCGCCGATCGTCGGCCACGCCGGCGACGGCAATTTCCATGTGCTTGTGCTGATGGATGTCGACAGCCCGCAGGAGATCGCACTCGCTGAAAAATTCGTCGCGCGGCTCAACATGCGGGCGATCGCCATGGAAGGCACCTGCACCGGCGAGCACGGCATCGGCCAGGGCAAGGTCGGCTTCCTGCGCCATGAGCTCGGCCATGGCGTTGAGGTCATGCGAACGATCAAGCAGGCGCTCGATCCGCTGAACATCATGAACCCCGGCAAGATCTTGCCGAGAGCCTAGACGCCGAGGGTTGCAGCCGAATTGCCTCTTTATCGCCGCGCGGATGCGGGTAGAGTGCGGCTGACTTTATCCTAGGCTTTGGGGCCGATGCTCGCTCGCCTGTTCGTGATCTTCGGTGGCCTGTTCGTGCTGGTGCTGTGCGCGGCGCTGGTGGTGCCGTATTTCGTCGACTGGACCGGCTACCGCGCCGATTTCGAGCGCGAGGCGAGCACCATCCTCGGTCGCAAGGTGACCGTGAAAGGCGACGCGACCGCGCGGCTCTTGCCATTCCCTTCGGTGACCTTCTCCAATGTCGAGGTCGCAGGCGGCCCTGGCGGACAGCCGGCGATGACGATGGAGACCTTCTCCATGGACGCGGAGCTGGCGCCGTTCCTGCGCGGCGAACTGCTGATCTTCGACATGCGGCTGGTGCATCCGAAGGCGACCATCGATGTTGCGGGCGACGGCACGGTCGACTGGGCGATCCGGCCGTCGACGCCCTTTGATCCCGGACAGATCGCGATCGAGAAGCTGACGGTGACCGAAGGGCAGATCGAATTGCGCCATGCCGCCGGCGGGCGCAGCCATTTCATCTCCGAGATCAACTCGACCGTTTCGGCAAAGTCGCTCGCCGGTCCGTGGCGGATGGATGGCTCGCTGCGCTTCGACGGACTGCGCACGGAAGTCTCGGCCTCAACCGGCAGAGCGGAAGCCGACGGCCAGATGCGGGTCAGACTCAAAGCCGACCCGGATGCCTATCCGCTCATCATCGAGACGGACGGCAATGCCGGCATCGTCAGAGGCGCGGCGGTCTATTCCGGTCAGTTCAAGGT
>NZ_RZST01000023.1:0-30780 GCF_003997575.1 Mesorhizobium sp. M1A.F.Ca.IN.022.07.1.1 | reverse complement strand
ATCCACAACATCCGCGAATGGATCGTGCGCAATTCGCCGGTGCCGATCGGCACCGGCGAATTGCGCACGATCCATTCGCGGATGTTGTGGATGTTGCGCCCGGTCGAGAGGTCCATTACCGTATCGGCGCCCCAGCGGATCGCCCACACCATCTTCTCGACCTCTTCGGCCATCGACGAGGTGACGGCGGAGTTGCCGATATTGGCGTTGATCTTGACCAGAAAATTGCGGCCGATGATCATCGGCTCGCTTTCCGGGTGGTTGATGTTGGACGGGATGATGGCGCGGCCGCGCGCCACCTCGTCGCGCACGAATTCCGGGGTGACGAAGTCGGGGATCGCGGCGCCGAAGCTTTCGCCATCACGTTGAACTTTCGAACGCAACTGCTCACGGCCGAGGTTCTCGCGGATGGCGACGAACTCCATCTCAGGCGTGATGATGCCGGCGCGCGCATAGGCGAGCTGTGTGACGGCGCGGCCGCCGGCCGCGCGCAACGGTCTGTTGCGAACCGGGAATTCCGGCGTCAGGCGATCGGCTGAGACGAAGCCGTTGTCTTCCGGCTTGATCGTGCGGCCATCGTAGCGCTCCACGTCTCTGCGCGCCTCGATCCATGCCTCGCGCAGCCGTGGCAAGCCACGCTCGATGTCGGTTTTCACCGTGGCGTCCGTGTAGGGGCCGGACGAGTCGTAGACAGTGACCGGCGGCTCGCCGGCGCTCGGGTGGACCGAGATCTCGCGCATCGGCACCCGCAGCTCCGGGTGGAGCTGACCGGGTTTGTGGACCTTCTTCGAAGCTGGGAGTTCGCCGACGGTGACGGTCGGGGTGTGGGCATTCATGAGTGAGCCTCCTTGCTCGAGTGCAACGGAGACCCAGTCCACGCGATGAGGAGGAAGTGACGCTTCGCTTAGAATGCGGGCACTGCCCGAATGCCGAAGCCGGATTGCCGACCCGCGAAGCCTCGCACCGTCCCTACGCCAGTATGAACTGGATCAGGTTCAACGGGTCACTGCGCGCGATAGCAGTATCTCAGCCCCTTGCCGGGACTCCCCTGGTGAGGCGCCTAGGTTGGACGATGCGACGCTATCCTGTCAACTCGACTTCATGACTTCTCCAGCCTCGAACAAGCGACGAGAAGCGGCGCAGCCACGCAGCTTTGATCGAGCATCTCTTACATCGACGCCCATTGAGCCACGACCTTGCGCGCGTCGAGCTGGCAGTCGGGGCCCACTTGTCATCCGCCAAGGAAACGCTTTTGCGATCCCTTGTGGCGGCGGATTGAAGAACGCATTTTTCGCCTCGAAGAGCATCTGTTCGGCGTCTATGGACGCTGGTTCGATTTGTTCAGGACCGAATTATTGCGCAGCCGTAAGGGTCGAGTTGCAGCGTTCCTTCAACGGCCTTGCCCGTCAGCAGGTCGAGGCCCTTTGGGACGTTGGGTACGATCACGGCGACTTCCGTGGTGTTCAGCACGAACATCAGCCGGCGGTCGTCGGCTTCCCTGACAGAGACCTCCACCCCGGCAGGCAGGTCGGGCAGCAAAGGCGCTATACCGGCTTTGGCCAGCACGACATCGACAAGCTTCTCCGTCAGTTGCGGCGTGAGATACGTGCCGACATAGACAACCCGACCTTGCCCGACCTTGCGGGCGGTGATTGCCGGAGAGCCGGCGGCGAAGCGGTTCGACCAGACGCCGAGCACCTCGGCGTCAGGCGCTACGTCAAGCACCTCGTACAAATGCGCAGCCTGGAATTCTTCATTGCCAAGGGTGAACAGGTATTTGCGTTCCGCGGACGAGGCCGGGAGCGGCGGCGGTGCATAGGTGCCCATCGGAGCCGGACGAAACAGCGGAAACAGGCCGCTGCCGCCTTCGGGAACGACGCGGCCGAACTCCGCCACCCTGACGCCGCTCAGGGCTGCAAGGGCCTTGCCGGGAGCCTGCTCGCGAATGATGTGGTTGTTCTCGTCCCTCGTCCCGCTCAATGCCGACAGGATCAGCGTACCGCCGTTGCGGACGAAGGTTTCGACAGCCTCGTTCCATTCATCCTTCCACATCACCCAATGCGGGACGTAGAGCGCCTTGAGCCGCGAAAGATCGTCTTCGGGATGAATGAACCCGCATGCAATGCCGTTCTGATAGCAGTGGCGATGAAACAGCGTCGCGTCTTCGAGCGGACTGGGGAGGCCGATCGGATAGGTCTTGTGAGCCTCCTGGTTGTCGAAGTCCGCGCCGGCGATGCCGAGGTCCATGCGCACTGCGGTGCCAAGAATCTGCTCCTTCGCGGCGGCGATCTCATGGAAGAAGCGGCTCGCCTCGTCATAGCGGCGGCGCGGCACGTCGTCGTGATCGATGACGCCCATCCAGTAGATCTCGGCGCCGAAATGCGCGGGACGCCAACGAAAGAACATGACACCGTCGGCGCCGCGCGCCACCGAGGTCATGGCCATGCGACGCATCTCGCCGGGCTCCGGCGTCATCGTCGAGAAGCCGGGCTGGCTGCCGAAGCCTGAGGCCTGCTCCGGAACGATGAAGTTGCCGGAATAGGCGCGGCATATGTCGAGATGGAGGGCCTGGGTCGCGGCATGCCCGCCGGTTCGGCGCATCTCGTCATAGAGCATCGGATAGATGTCGAAGCCGATGAAATCGAGGTCCTGTCCGAACTGACCGCGGAAGTCGATGTCGGCAAGCTGGCCAAGATTGTGGAAGATGAACCAGTCCGGATTGGCGGCGCGCAGGATCTCGACCTGGTCGTGTTGGAAGGCCGCGGTCGCGGCGGCCAGAAAGCGATGGTAGTCCTGCACGTGGCCGGGGCTGGGGTAGGACGGCATGAGCGGTCTCGGCAGGTCGATCTGCGAGAAATCGTCGTAGGCCGTCGCCCAGAAGTGGCCGCCCCAGGCGAAGTTCAGCGCCTCGATGGTGCCGTAGGCCTTCTGCAGGTATTTCTGGAACTCCAGCCTTGTCGAAGGCGCGAACGATTCCGACACCGTGGTGTTGAGCTCGTTGTCCGTCTGCCAGCCGATCACACGCGGGTTGTGCCGATAATGCTCGGCCATGGCGCGGGTGATGCGGCGGCTGTGGGCGCGGAATACCGGGCTTGTGGTGTCGGCATGCTGGCGCGATCCGTGGCTTGAGGCCCGCCCGTTCATGTCAACGCGCAGCACTTCGGGATAGTTGACGGTGAGCCAGCGGGGAGGGGTGGCTGTCGGCGTGCACATGATCGTGTCGATCCCCGCGCGGCCGAGAAGTTCGATCGCGCGATCGAACAGGCCGAACTCGAACTTGCCTTCGCGGGGCTCGAAAATGTGCCAGGCGAACTCTCCCATACGCACTGTGTTGACGCCGGCGGCGGCCATGCGCTCGGCGTCACGCTGCCAGCAGCCTTCGTCGACATGTTCGGGGTAATGAGGTGCTCCAAGCAGAAAGCGGTCAAGATTGAGGGGCCGCCATACGGATAGCGGAGCGGGCTCTTTGCGGTTCATGCGTATGGGACTTTCGAAATTTCGAGGTTCAGATTGAGGCGACGGGTTTTCTTGGCGTGAGCGTGCGGCCATCCGGGCCGAAGAGGTAGGCGTCGCCGGTTTCGAACCCTGCTCGCAACGCGGCGCCGACCGCGACGGTAGAAACCTTGTTGAGCTGAAGCGTGAAATTGCCGGTTCCGCTGTCGGAATTGGTCGTCTGAAGCGGAGAGGCGTCGACGTAGAGGACGGTTTCGCGCCCCAGCTGCTCGACCAGACGCACCTGGCTGGAGAAGGCCGGCATTGCGCCGTCGCTTGGCTCGGCGACACGCAGGGCCTCCGGCCGGATGCCGATGGTCACGGCATCACCAGCCGAAAGGCCGCCGGCGTCGATGCCATCCAAGGTAATGGCAGGGAGGCCGGCGGCGGCTACCGAGACGCTGGATGCGCCGACGCTCACTGCTTTCGCTTCGATGAAATTCATGCGCGGCGCGCCGAGGAAGCCCGCGACGAAAATGTTGGCAGGGTTGGCGTAGAGTTCCAGCGGCGAGCCGACCTGCTCGATCCGGCCTTTGTTGAGGACTACGATCCGGTTGGCCATGGTCATCGCCTCGACCTGGTCGTGGGTGACGTAGATCATCGTCGATCCAAGCTGCGCGTGCAGGCTCGAAAGTTCCACTCGCATCTGAGTGCGCAGCGCGGCATCGAGGTTCGACAGCGGCTCATCGAACAGGAACACCTCGGGCGAGCGGGTAATCGCGCGGCCGATCGCGACGCGCTGGCGCTGTCCGCCCGACAATTGCTTCGGTCGCTTGTCGAGCTGCTCCTCCAGACGCAGGATCCGTGCTGCGCGTTTGACGGCGGCGTCGATCTCGGTCCTGGGCCGGTGGGCCATCCGCAGGCCGAAGCCCATGTTCTCGGCCACGGTCATGTGTGGGTAGAGTGCATAGGACTGGAAGACCATTGCGATGCCGCGGTCGCCGGGTTCTTCCCTGGTGACGTCTCGCCCGTTGATCACGATGTGGCCGGAGTTGATGGTTTCCAACCCGGCGATCGTCTTCAGCAATGTCGACTTTCCGCAGCCGGAGGGGCCGACCATGACGACGAACTCGCCCTTTTCGATCGTCAGGTCGACCGTCTTCAGGGCATGGTAGCCGGCATAGTGCTTGTCGACTTTTCGCAATTCCACGCTGCTCATATCGAGGCGCCTTTCCGTGCGTGTCGGGTGCGGCAGGGTTCGCGGCGGATCATCCCTTGACGGCTCCCATGGTGAGGCCGGCGACAAAGTGCTTCTGCATCATGAAGAACATCACGACCGGGGGCAGGGCGACGAAGATCGTGGCCGCCGAGACGATGTTCCAGGCCGATGTCCATTCGCCGCGCAGATTGTTCAGGCCTGCGGTAACGGGTTTGACCGCATCACTCTGGGTAAGGACGATCGCCCAGAAATAGTCGTTCCAGACGAAGGTGAAGGTGAGGATCGCGAGTGCCGCCAGTGCAGGCCGGACCAGCGGAACAACCACGTGGCGCAATGTCTGGAACGGCGAGGCGCCTTCGGCGCGCGCCGCCTGGAACAGTTCGCCCGGGAGAGCGGCGATGAAGTTGCGCATGAAAAGCGTGGCGAAGCCGGTCTGGAAGGCAATGTGGAAAACGATCAGCGCATAGACGGTGTCGTAGAGACCCAGCCTCACCATCAGGTCGCGGACCGGGATCATCATGATCTGCGCCGGCAGGAAATTGCCGCCGACGAAGAGGGCGAAGATGAGGTTGGAGCCACGGAACGGGTAGCGCGACAAGACGAAGCCGGTCAGTGTCGACAGGATGAGAACGCCGATGACGGACGGAATGGTGATCAGCAGGCTGTTCAGGAAAAAGCGCAGCATGGCGGTCTGGTCGAAAACCGCCTTGTAGTTGTCGATCAGGCTGAATTTCTGCGGCCAGCCCCAATAGTTGCCGGCCATCAGCTCCTCGTTGGAACGGATCGAGGTCAGCATCACGGCGAGCAGAGGCAGCAGCCACAGGATCACGACCAGGGTTACACCACCTAGATAGAGGGCTCGCTGGATCCTGGCGTTTTCGGGAATGGGGCGCGGGTACATCAGGCGTTGCTCCGCTCGGCCTTGATGAGGCCACTGAGATACCAGGCGATGAAGACGATCATGATCACGAACAGCACGGTGGCGATCGCGGCGCCGTAGCCAAAGCGGTAGGAAAAGATCGACTCCTGATACATCTGGTAGGCGAGCACGGTGGACGAGCCATAGGGGCCGCCACTGGTCATGACCGCGATCATGTCGAAGGAGCGCAGCGCACCGATCACCGTCACCGCGATGGCGATGAAGCCGACCTGCGACAGTTGCGGCAGGACGACATGGCGCAACATGCGCCAGCCGCGCGCACCGTCGACGCGTCCGGCGGCGATCAGATCGTCGTTGAGGCTGTTCAGTCCCGCCAGGAACAGGATCATGCAGAACGCGATCTGTGGCCATAGACCGGCGGCGGCTACCGCGAAGGTGACGAAGGTCTCGTCTGAAAGCAACGCCGGGGCGGTACCGCCAAAGGCGCCGAAGAGAAGCTGCAGCAGCCCGAAGTTTGGATCATAGACCCATCCGAACACGACACCGACGGTGACGGTCGCCAGCACAAGCGGCACGAAGAACAGCGACTTGAGGATGCGCATGCCTCGGATCTGCTGATTCACGATCAGCGCAAGCGCCAGGCCGATCGGCGGCGCCAGCATGAAGATCAGCAGCCAGATTACGTTGTTCTTGAGCGAGACGTAGAACTGCGGATCGTCGGCCAGTTCGACATAGTTGGCGAGCCCGACCCAGGTCTTGGCGCCAATCCCATCCCAGTCGTGCAGCGAAATCCAGACCGTCTCGATGGAGGCGGCAAGGATCACCGAGCCGAACAGGATGAGGCCCGGCAGCAGGAAAAGTACCGGCGTCAACCAATGACGATTTCTGCGCCAGACAGGAGGCATGGCGTTCCATCCGAAAAAAGAGAGACGGGAGCCGCCGAAAGGCGGCGCCCGTCAGCCAGGGAGGATCAACCGAAGATTCTCTTGCGGGTTTTTTCGAGGCGCTTGAGGATCTGCTCACGTCGCTCAGGCTTGACCATGAATTCCTGCAGCCCCGCCATCCCTTCCTGGGCCATGTCCGGATCGGTGTCGCGATCGTAATATTGCGATGTTCCAACCACTTTCTTCAGTTCCTCGACCGCAGCATTGACCAGCGGGTCCTTGCTTGGCGGGCAGTCGTTGCGAGGCGGGATGGCGCCTTCGGCGGCGAGGAATGCGCCCAGATTTTCCGGCTTGTAGAAATAGGCGAGGAAGTCGCGCGCACCCTGCTTGTTCTTCGCATTCGCCGGAACGTGGATGGAGTTGACCGAAAAATCCTCGTAGCGGGCGACCCCGGGAACGATCTCGGGAAATGGCGCGTAGGCAAGCTGAGGCAAATCCGCTTCCGGAAAGGCGGATCGAACGAAGCCGCCCAGGTCCATCATTGCCGCCTTCTTTTGCGCTAGGGAAGCACCCGCCTGCTCCCATCCGAACGAACTGTGGCTCGGCGAGAAGAAGCCCGCCTTGATCAGATCGTTCCATTTGTCGAAGACTGGCGTCAACATCGGATCGATGTAGGGAACTTTGCCGTCCATCAGCGCTATGTGCTTGTCGAGCCCGTTGATGCGCAGGTTCATATGGTCGAACCAGCCGCCCGCCGGCCAAAGCTCCTTCGTGCCCATGCTGATCGGGATCATCTTCGCGGACTTGGCCGCCTCGCCGAAGGCTAGGAAGTCGTTCCAGGTCTTGGGCGGCGACCAATTTTTTTCGGCGAAGACGTCCTTGCGATAGAAGAGGCCCCAGAGAAGACCTCCCATCGGCAGGCCATACTGCTTGCCGTCGACGGTGACCGCGCTTGTGGTGGCACCGAGTACGCTCTTGTAGTTCTCCTTGGCGAACAGATCGGAGATGTCGTCAAAAAGGCCCTTGTTGACGAAGGCCTTCATGCGGTTGCCGGAAAACCAGAAGCAGATATCCGGAGCGCCGACGACAAGATAGCTGCGGATTGCCGTCTTATGGGCCTCGTGGTCCATGTTGTTGATGACGATCTTGGTGCCTGATTTTGCCTCATACTCGCTCGCCAGCCGCTGCAGGATCTGGCGTTGCTCGACATTGCTGAGGTTGGAAATGATGGTGATTTCCTGAGCCTGCGCCAAGGCCGGGAGGCAAAGACCAGTCGCCGAAGCGGCGAGTGCCGCGCCAGTGCCCTTGAGGAAACGGCGCCTTGTTGTGGTTAACGCGGAAAAGTCGGTGGTCATGGCTTCTATCTCCTCCCTGAGAACAGCCGGATTCCAATTGAACCATGCGAATTCGTAGCTTATGGATGTCAGCATGGTCAATACTTAATTTACAAAATTAATTATGAGGCAGGAATGAAGCTCAAAGGCGATCAGCAAACGGCCCGCGCGATCAACCGGCGGCTGATCCTGAACCTACTGCGAAGGCAAGGTGCTATAAGCCGCGCCGAAATCGCCTCTGTTACGGGCCTCAGCCCCGCGGCGGTGACGTTCGTCGTGTCTGAATTGCTCGAGGAAAATATCCTGGTGGAAGGGGAGGCGAGTCTTGGCGCGCCGGGACGTCGACCTATCCCGATCAATATAAACTACGCCGGCAGGCTTGTGGCCGGGCTCAAGCTGAAGCTAGGCGGCATCGATTGTGTGCTGACCGATCTTGCCACGACTCCACTTGTTACGAAGCAGGTCGTTGTCCCCGATCTGTCGCCACAAAGTACGGTGGAGGCCTGCGCCTCGGCAGTCGAGGAGCTGGTTTCCGACCGCAGGGCACCGACAGGCGCCCAGCTCAGCGGGATCGGCATCGCTGTACCAGGCGTCATCGATAACGGTGTCTGCCGGTTGAGCCACCGGTTCAATTGGGCCGATGTGCCGATCGCTGCGATGCTTGCCGAACGCGTGCGCGTACCCGTCTGGGCGGACGACGACACCAACGCATTTGCGCTCGCGCAACAATTGTTCGGACTTGGCCGGCATCATCGCACCGTCGGGGCCCTGGCCATCGGGGCGGGCATCAGCTGCGCGGTGGTCATCGATGGCTCTGTCCATCACGGCGCGAATGGCGCCGCGGGCAAGATGGGTCACTCGACATACGATCCGAACGGGCCGCCATGCGAGTGTGGCAGGCGCGGTTGCCTGCAGACCTTCTTCTCGGAACCGGCCCTGGTGCGGCGATGGAAGGAGGCCAGGCGACTCCCTGGTGAAGTGACGCGCCACGACATGCTGAACGCGGCCAAGACTGGAGACCGGGCAGCCATAGACCTGTTGCAGGAGGCAGGCGAGGGGATTGGACGATACCTGGGCGGCTTCTGCAATATCATCGATCCGGAAGTGATTGTCGGCGGGGGCGAAGCCGTCACCTTTGGCAACTATCTGTTCGGGCCAATGCGCGATGCATTGAAGCGTTATGCCATGTGGAACCCGCCACCGATTACACCCGATTGGGCAGACGATTCCTGGGCGCGTGGCGCCGCGGCGCTTGCGACCCAAAGGCTCTTCGACTTCGAAAGCAGCCCCGGAGAAATCGCCGGCACCGGGCTGCAACAATCAATGGTCAAGTAGCTGCAGGACCAAAGCGGCGTCCTCGTCCCGATTTCGGGCCTTCGTCACTGCGGGCCTATTCCGTAGCCAACTGTTTGGAAAAGCGATGCTTGGCCGATAGTTGCGATTTGTGCAAAGGACGCCGGCCGAATGGAAGAAGACCGGCGCGAGTGTGCCGGTCTTGATGTCGTAACGAGCAGAGGAGGTCGGCGACCTCCGGTCTCGGATTGCCTGAGCAGTCAAGCGGCCTTGAGGTTCTTCAAAGCCTTTTCGAAGGCATCCTTGATCGGCTTGGATACGTCGTCGGTGGCTCTCAACATCACCGCCTGCAGGGTCTTGGCCTGCTCGACGGAAGTGTCGATCTGTTTGTTCACGAAAGCGGCCTGCAGCTCGAAGAACTCGGATGGCGACTTCACGGCAACCAGTGCTTCGAGGTGAGCGAAGCCGGCTTCGGCATTGGCTCGCAGAGCTGCGATCGTCTTCAGCGACACCTCGTTGCGGGTGGTATTGGCCACCTCAAGGGTCGACTCAAGAGCCTTTTGAGTCGTCTCGGCGTTCGATTCCAATTTGGAAAATGCTTCCTTCGCCTGCTCAATGCCCTGTTCGGCGACAGCGCGAACCTGCTCGGTAACCTTGTACGGCTCGTAAGTAGCGGATTCCGCGTTTTCGATCGTTTCGGTCTTGCCGGGGATCTTGGACATTTTCCATCCTTTTCCAGAGAGTGGCATTACACAAAGCCCCCCTGTTTCATCTACGAAATCGACACAACGGATTTATGAAGGGGAGAATTGTCGCTCGAGGGCACCACTGCGGCGGCCGGCGCGCTGCCGGCAGCGATCGGTGCCAACGTGGAAGGGCAAAAGCCTGAACTGCCCGTGCGGGCCGGAGGCAGCCTGGGGTGCCAAACGCGGCCATCAGGCCGAGCGCGATCTTGGCTGTCGTCATTCGGCAGGTCCGCCGGCCGAAATTGAGCATCACCTTCTTAGGAGCGGCCCTCTTCGGAATCCATCGCTGCCATTCGACCTTGGCGCGACCTTCTCAGTTGTCCTTGTACAGCCAAGACTCCGTCTCATGCCAAAACGGCCAAGGCGTCGGCGAAGAAACGGTCGCCGCCGAAATTGCCTGACTTTAGGGCAAGCAGCAGCTCGCCGTGCGGGCTGCCGAGTGCACGCAGCGCTGGGACACCCGCGGCGATTTCGGGGCCCAACTCGAAGGCGGGAATGGCAAGCTGGTCCACGACGGCGCCGGACGTCTCGCCTCCCGCCACGACCAACCTGCGCACGCCGAGTTCGACCAGACCTTCGGCGATGGTCGCCAACGACTGCTCGATCGCTTGACCGGCAGCGTCACGTCCATGCCGCGCCTGCAGCGCCGAAACCACCTCGGGCGATCCGCTGCTGGCGATGAGGACGGGGCCATCGGCCAAGCGGGCGGCGGCCCAGGCGAGCGCACGGTGCGTCTCCGCCACTCCGCTCATCAGCCTTTCCGGATCGAGCCTCAGCACGGGCATCGTCTCTTCGGCGCGGGCAATCTGCGTCAGTGTCGCCCGCGAACAGCTGCCGGCGAGGCACGCCGCAGGCCCCTCGACCGGCCGGTCCCGCAGCACCGTCCGTTGATGGCGCCGCGCGGTGCCGGCGGCGACCAGGCCGCGGGCGAGACCCAGTCCCAGGCCGGACGCTCCGACCGACAGGCGTTGTGCCAAGGCTGCCGCGCCGATCGCTTCAAGATCGCTCTCGAAGACGGCGTCGGCGATTGCCGCTCCGGCTCCATCTTGGGAAAGCGCCGCGTTGCGCGCGCGGACGCGATCCGCGCGCGACCGTCGCGAGGTCGACCGACCCGACCGCTGCCATGCTCTGCCGGGCGAGTACGCGCACCAGATTGGCATCGCGCATGGGATTGAGCGGGTGATCCTTGAGCGGACTCTCGTTGAGCGGCACCGCGCCGACGAAAAGATTCCCCTGGTAGACGGTTCGGCCGGTTTCCGGAAAGGCCGGCGTCACCAAAACCGATTTCTCATCCACGTCGTGACGCAAGGCGTCCAGCACCGGGCCGATATTGCCAGCATCGGTGGAATCGAAGGTCGAGCAGATCTTGTACATCACATGCGCTGCCCCGCGGGCGCGCAGCCATTGGTCGGCCGCGCGGGCGCGCTCCACCGCCTGCGCGGCGGCAACCGAACGGATCTTGAGCGAGACGACAACCGCGTCGACCTCGGGGAGATCGAGACCAGCGGCCGGAATGCCGATGGTTTGAACCGTGCGAAGACCTTCCTTGGCGAGCGTGTTGGCCAGGTCGGACGCGCCTGTGTAGTCGTCCGCAATTGCGCCGAGGGCGAGGCTCATAGCGAAACTCCGATGCCGGCCTGGGGGAGGGGCCCGCTGGCAAAGGGGGCGAACCAGCCGAGCCCCTCAAGTGTCTTGCCGCCGGGCCGATATTCGCAACCGACGAAACCATCATAGCCCAGCCCGTCCAGTTCCGCGAAGATGAACCGGTCGTTGAGCTCTTCCGAAGTCGGCTCATGGCGGGAGGGCACGCTTGCGATCTGGACATGGCCAATGATCGGCAGCAGCCGGCGCAACGCCATGACGACATCGCCGTGCAGGATCTGGCGGTGGTAGACATCGAACTGCAGCTTGAGATTGGGCAGGGCCAGTTCGCCGATGAGCTGCTCGGCAAAGTCGAAGTCATTGAGGAAATAGCCCGGCATGTCGCGGCCATTGATTGGTTCGATCACCAGGTCGATGCCGCGATCGGCAAGCTTGCCGGCGGTCCAGATGATCGCTTTGCGATAGGTATCCACGGCCGCCCTGTCCTCGCGAGCGGCGAGCCCCGACATCAAATGCAGACGCTTCACGCCCGTGGCCTCTGCGTAGGGAAGGGCAAATGCCACGGCGGCCTGGAGCTCGGCAAATCGATCGGGCAAGGCGGCCAATCCTCGCTCGCCGGCGGCCCAATCGCCAGGCGGCAAATTGAACAGAGCCTGGGTCAAACCGTATCTGCGAAGGCGCTCGCCGATCGCCTCGGGCGTGTGCTCGTAAGGAAACAGGAATTCGACCGCACGGAAGCCGGCATCGGCGGCCGCCTGGAACCGATCCAGGAACGGCCACTCGCTGAACATCATTGTCAGGTTGGCGGCAAAGCGGGGCATGGGCGATCCAGTCTTCCTCAGGCCGATGTCAGGCCGATGTCAGGCCGGTTTGGCCAGGTTCGCGGGTGGCGGGCAGTTCGGTGCCGGTGATCTTTGCGTAGAGCCGGGCGACGGATGCGTCGTCGTCCCGGCCCATTCCAGCCGCCGAGGTCGCCAGGAACATCTGTAGCGCGGCCGCGGCCACCGGCACCGGGAATTTGGCGTTGCGGGCCATATCCTGAATGATGCCGAGGTCCTTGACGAAGATGTCGACCGCGCTGCGCGGTGTGTAGTCGCCGTCCAGCACGTGCGGCACCCGGTTCTCGAACATCCACGAATTGCCTGCGGAGGCAGTTATCACCTCGTAGACCTTGCGGATGTCCAGCCCTTGCCGGGCGGCAAATGCGATGGCTTCGCTGGCCGCCGCTATGTGCACGCCAGCAAGCAACTGGTTGATCATCTTGAAGGCTGCACCAACGCCCGGCTCGTCACCGAGGTCATAGACGTTGGTGGCTATTGCATCCAGTGCCGGCCGCGCTCTGGCGAAGGCGGCAGGGCTGCCGGAGGCCAGAATGGTGAGCGCACCCTCGGCGGCGCGCACCGACCCGCCGCTGATCGGCGCGTCGAGATAGAGCCGTCCCGTCGCTTCGAGCGGCGTGGCAAGGCGGCGCACCGCATCGGGATCGATCGTGGCCGAGGAGACGAAAACCGCGCCCTCGGCCATGGTTTCGGCGACGCCGTTCGTACCGAACAGGATGGCCTCCGTTTGCGCGGCGTTGACGACCACCGACACGACGACGTCGGCACCTTCAGCGGCCTCGGCGGGGCTTGCCGCGCCTCGGCCGCCCGCGTCGACGAGCCGGGCGACGGCCGCGGCGTCCACGTCGAAGCCAGCCACTTCAAACCCGGCCCGCCTGAGCGACATGGCCATGCCAAGTCCCATGGAACCGATGCCGATCAGGGCGGCCCGGTTCGTCCTTGCTCCGGCGGGGTTTTCCTTGCTTCGATCATAAACGGTCATCACGGAGATCCTTATTCGAAACGCAATCCGGTTTAGCGATTGACCAGCTTGGGTGGCGTCGTCAGCACCAGGACCGCGCCGAGCACCAGGATTGCGGCGAGCGCATACATGCCGACCTGCGTTGCGCCGGTCAAATCCTTCAGGTAGCCGACGAGATACGGGCTAACAAAGCCGGCCAGATTGCCGACCGAATTGATGAGCGCAATGCCTGCCGCGGCACCTGTCCCGGCGAGAAATGACGTCGGCAGCGACCAGAACAGCGGCGCACAGGTGATCGCTCCGGCCGCTGCAACGGACAGGAAGGCGATGGCGATCGTCAGATTCGAGCTGGCGGCCGCGACGACGAAACCGACGGCCCCGAGCAGTGCCGGAACGACCAGGTGCCAACGGCGCTCGCGATGCCTGTCAGCGCTGCGGCCGAACAGATTCATGACCACGACGGCACAGATGAAGGGGATCGCGCTGATCAGTCCGATATTGAAGTTTCCGGTGATGCCGGTCGCCTTGACCAGGGTCGGCATCCAGAAGGTCAGCCCGTACTGGCCCATCACGAAGGTGAAGTAGATCAGGCACATCAGCCAAACTCGGCGATCGCGGAAGATACCGGCTACCGAATGCCCACTCTCCTTGTGACGCTCCTCGCGTGCGATCTCCTCTTCCAGGGCCTGCTTTTCCGTTTCGCTCAGCCACTTGGCCTGACGAATGCCGTTGTCGAGGAAGAACAAGACAGCGATGCCGAGAAGGACGGCTGGAACCGCCTCGATAAGAAACATCCATTGCCATCCGGCGAGGCCGTGGGCGCCATCGAACGAATCCATGATCCAGCCGGAAAGAGGATTGCCCAATATGCCTGAGACCGGGATCGCGGACATGAACACCGCGATGATCTTGGCCCGGCGATGCGAGGGATACCAGTAGGTGAGGAAAAGGATGATCCCCGGGTAGAACCCGGCTTCGGCGACGCCCAGCAGAAAGCGCAACAGGTAGAATGTCGGCGCGGACGTGACGAACATGAAGCCAGCTGAGATCAAACCCCAGGTGATCATGATGCGCGCGATCCACATGCGCGCGCCGACCTTGTGAAGAATGACGTTGCTTGGCACCTCGAACAGGAAATAGCCGATGAAGAAGATGCCGGCGCCGAGGCCGTAGACGGTCTCGCTGAATCCGAGGTCGGCCGACATTTGCAGCTTGGCGAAGCCGATGTTGACGCGGTCGAGATAGGCAACGACGTAGCACAGCATCAGGAACGGCACGATGCGCCAGAAGACCTTGCTGTAGGCGGTCCTCCTCGTTTCGATTTCAGCTACGGCTTGCGCCGGTAGCGCAGGTGTAAGCACGGTCATTGGTTCCTCCCTTGACTGTGAATGGGGTGTCAGCGCGCCCCGCCGGTGGCGGTTTTGGCAGCGCTTGCGTAACCGGATAACATGGATTGGCAGCGCTGCCAACGAAAAAGTGGCAGCGCTGCCAACAATTGTTTGAAAAGGTTGCCGCGACATGGCAAAAGAGATGGACGGAAGCGAGGACGGTCGAGTGCGACGTCGCGCTCCAGCGGGGAGATCGAAAGTGGCCGACGAGCTGGCCGACGGCACGCCGACGGGGACGACGACCCTTACCGATGTCGCACGCGCGGCCGGCGTCGGCGAGAGCACCGCCTCGCGCGTGTTGCGCGGGCACGGTTCATTTTCGGCCAAGACACGCGAGAGCGTCCTCAATGCCGCGAGAAGCCTCGGCTATGTGCCGAACCGCATCGCCGGCACGCTGGCCTCGACCGGCTCCAAGCTGGTCGGGATCGTGATACCGTCGCTCAGCAACATCGTCTTTCCGGACATGCTGCGCGGCGCCAACACGGTGCTGGTGGGCGCCGGGTTCCAACCTGTCGTCGCGGTGACGGACTACGAACAGGGCCGCGAGGAAACCCTCGTCGAGTCGCTGCTTAGCTGGCGTCCGGCGGGCATGATGGTGGCCGGGCTCGAACACACCGAGCGTACCGTGGCCATGCTCAGGCACGCCCGCATCAGGGTCGCCGAACTGCTCGATTCCGATGGCGATGGCATCGACATCGTCGTCGGTTATTCCAACCGCGAGGCGGGAGGCGCGAGCGCGCGTCATCTGGTCTCGCGCGGCTATCGGCGCATCGGCTATGTGGGCCACGATCTCAGCCGCGATCTGCGCGCCGCCAAACGCTTCGCCGGATTTCGCTCGGCGCTCGCAGAGGCAGGCCTTGAAGTCGCCGCGGAAGAAATCATTCCCTCATCTTCGTCGATCGAGGCCGGGCGCGAGGGTCTCGGCCGGCTGCTCGGGCGCGCCCCCAATCTCGATGCCGTCTATTTCTCTAACGACGACATGGCGATTGGCGGTTATTTCCATTGCCTTGCCCGCGGCATCGCCATCCCCGGCCGGTTGGCGATTTTCGGCTATAACGGCCTGGACGTCGCCCGCGCGGCGCCGCAACCGCTTTCCACCATCCGGACGCCACGCGTCGCGGTCGGAGAGACCGGCGCCCGGCTGGTCTGCTCCGACGGGCCGCCGACGAAGATCGATCTCGGGTTCGAACTGATCGAGGGAGCCACAACATGAGCGAGGCCAAACTTCGCGAAGAGATATGCCGCTTCGGCCGTTCCCTATTCGAGCGCGGGCTGACACCGGGATCATCGGGCAATATCAGTCTGCGGCTCGATGACGGCGGCTGGCTTGTGACGCCGACCAACGCATCGCTGGGCTTTCTCGATCCGGCTCGCCTTGCCAGGCTCGATGCGCAAGGGCGGCTCGTCGCGGGCGATGCGCCGACCAAGGAAATCCCCCTGCATACCGCCCTCTACGAGACGCGGGCAGCAGCGCGTGCGATTGTGCACCTGCACTCAACCCATGCGGTGGCCGTCACCATGCTTCCCGAGATCGATCCCAAGTCGGTCCTGCCGCCAATGACGCCGTACTATCTCATGCGCGCCGGACAGACGGCTTTGGTGCCATATTTCCGTCCCGGAGACCCTGCGGTAGCTGATGCAATCAAAGGGCTCGCCGGACGCTACTCTTCGGTGCTGCTCGCCAACCATGGTCCCGTCGTCGCGGGCGAGACGCTCGAGGCAGCGGTATTCGCTACCGAAGAGCTGGAGGAAACGGCAAAGCTCTATCTGCTTCTGCGCGGCCTCAACCCCCGCTACCTGTCACCGGAGCAGGTCAGCGACCTGGTGCGGACTTTTGGGCTCTCGCTGCAGGAGCATGGTGCGCACGACCACTGAGACCCGATTTCGACCTTCGTGAGGCGCTCCTGGATTGCATAGGTTGGGGGGTATTACCTGAGCATGTTGCTATGGGCGTGCGCTTGTTGAAGATGTCCTGACGGCCGGCAGCCTTACGAGATACAGGGCTGGCTGCTACCGAGTTGCGGTCGAGATTGCTTCTCTCTCGCGCTGTTCGGCACTAGCCGTTCCGGCGGCGGGCGGACAGTCGCCCCGGACCGTCGCTGTCTATCGGTCGCGTTGCGGTCAGGCCGGCTTCGATGGATCTGAGAAGCTCAAGCGCGGCATTGAGCTTGCGTGTGTCGCCGCCGGCGGCCTCGGATACGGCAGTTGCCCACTCCTTGCGCACCAGGGCGTAATTGTGGGCTCCCCGCCGGGTGCGATGGACGCTGACGCCCCGGCGATCTTGCGGGTCGACATGGCGCTCGATCAGCCCCTTGCCTTCCAGGTCGCGCAGCACGGTGGAAACATTGGTGCGCTGCAGCCCGGTCGCCGTCGCGATCTGGCTGGGCGTTGCGGAAGCGTGCGCAACCAGGTGGCGCATCACCATGCCCTCCGATTGCGACATCGACAGCGCTTTCTCGTCCCTGTAACCGCGAAACTGAATCTCACGGGCAATGATGAGGATGGGGTCGGCCAGGTCCGCCCAGCGAACAGCCGGGGGAGCTTTGCGTGCGGACGAGTCCGGATCGGTTTCCATGGGGCGCAGTTTACAGACTTCAAGATCTCCTTGCGCTTTACGGCACCGACGAGCCGCTTCCGCAACGGAGGCTTCTTGCCGCCGGACCGCTGACCGCCGTTCTCGAGGACGGCAATCTGCGGACGATCTGTTTTGCCGGCGTGGAGGTGGTTCGGGCGATCAACTATCTCGCGCGCGATGCGTCCTGGGGGACTTACAAGGCCGAGCTTTCCAACATGCGAATTTCCGAGGACGGCACGTCGTTCGAGCTTCGCTATGACGGACTCTGCGCCGGCCCGCAGGGACGTTTCGCCTATCGCATGAAGATTCGTGGCGACGCGTCGGGCGAGCTGACCTTGCAAGCGGATGGCGTGGCGCTCACCGATTTCCCCACCAACCGCATCGGTTTCGTGGTGCTTCATCCTTCAGAGGCGGCGGGCAAAAGGCTGACCATCCGGCATAGCGACGGAAGCATCGAGGAGACGACATTTCCCAAATTGATCAGCCCGGACCAGCCTGCCTTCGACATTTCAGCGCTGACGCACGAGCCAGCACCCGGCCTGGTCTGCGCCGTCGCCATGGAAGGCGATGCCTTCGAGATGGAGGACCAGCGCAACTGGACGGACGCGTCGTTCAAGACGTATGTGCGGCCGCTCGCAAAGGTGTAAAGGACATACAGCGCGTCACGGTTTCCGTGCGCGCCGAGACATCGGCGCCTGGACCGGCTATCCGCAGTCCAGCAACCCTGACCCTTGGCGGGCCTGCCGGGCGGATGCCGTCGATAGCGCTGTTCGTCGATCCCGACCAACTGCCGGCAGCCGTCGCCGGCGCGGCTTCGCTTGGCCCGGTGCCGGAGATCATACTGCGCTTCGACAGCGCGCGCGGGCATGATCGGCGCGTGCTGGAAAAGGCAGCCGAGCTTGCGAGCGCGCTTGGCGCCCGGCTGGCGGTCGAGGCGATCTTTGATGCGATCCAATCTGGGGCCGAGGCCCAGGCCCTTGCAGCTATGGTTCGCTTGGCAGGCGTTGAACCGAGCGCCATTCTGGTTTCACCACGGCGCGAATTCAAGACACGCCCCTCGAACCATTTGCCTAACGGTGAGCGACCGATTGACGAGATCGTGCAGGCATTGCGGGCTGTCGGTCGCGCTTGCCCGATTGGGGCTGGTACGCCCTCCCTATTCACCGAATTCAACCGCAACCCGCCGACCGGCAATGCGGATTTCGTCTTCTTCGGCAACAGCGCCATCGTGCATGCCGCCGATGAGCAGTCGGTCATGGAAACCCTGACCGTTTATCCTGCAGTCATGGAGACGGCACGGCAATTGTGTCCCGGAAAGCCGATCTGGCTTGGGCCTTGCACGATCGGCTTGCGGCACAATCCCTATGGGGAGGCGGTCGCAGCCAATCCCGGAAATAACCGGGTTCCCGCCGCCGGCACCGACCCGCGTCAGCGGGCATTGTTCGGTGCCGCCTTTGCCGTCGGCGTCGCGGCCCGGGCCGCTGAGACAGCCGCTGCGCGGTTGATATTGGCAGCACCGACTGGCCCCTTCGGTCTCTTGAACGAGGACGGCTCCCGACGACCTTGCAAGCCGTCCATGCCCAAATCGCTGAGGCCGCCGGCGTCGAACGCTATGGGATTTCGAGTGATTGGCCAGGCGTGGCAGCAATTGCCTTTCGTCGCGGCAACACGATCCGCGTGCTGGCGGCCAACCTGACCCCCGTGCCGATCGACATAGCGCTATCCTCGGATGCTAAACTGCTTTGCGTTGCAGGTGAGGACACGAAGCCGGCGAAGTCCCCGCTGACCACCCATACATTGGGGCCGTACAACTCTGTCGCTCTTCAGTTTGTCCAAACACCAAGTCGACCAGACGGCAGGCCCAGGAAAAGCTGAACGTCAAGATACGCAATCCAAAGCGGGATGTCTCGTCTCCCAGCTATTTGCGTGGGCGGGATGATGGCGCCCGGCAGGAGCATGGAGTGCGCGGACAGGCCTCAAGATCAGCAGCTTCTGCAGGCGAGCGGCGCCTCTGAAGCGCTGAACCTTCGATTGTTGAGTCGGCGTCGAACCGCCAAAGACGTGTGCGGTCAACCGCCTCGGTACATGAGCTTCGGCAGCCAAATGACGATCGAGGGGAACACGATGCACAACCCTACTCCGATCGCCTGCAGGCATAAGAAGGGAACAGCGGATCGGAAGATCGTCGCCATCGATATCTCCGGTGGCGCGACACTCTTCAAGTAAAACAGTGAATAGCCGAACGGTGGGCTCAGGAACGCCATCTGCATGTTGACCATGAAAATGACGCCATACCACAGCGGCACGTCTTCAGGAGCCACACCGGCTAAGCCGAACGTACCGCCGAATTCGAGGGACTTAAGGATGGGCAGAAATATCGGTACGGTGAGAAGGAGAATGCCCACCCAGTCCAGAAACATGCCCAGGACGAACAGGATGATCATCATCAGAACAAGAATGCCGTAAGGCGCGAATCCAGTTCCGAGAATGGATTCGGCGACGAAGCTCTGCCCGCCCTTCAGGATGAAGAAGCCGACGAACATGGTGGCTCCGAAGAATATCCACATCACCATCGCAGTCGCCTTGAGGGTCGCCACGCCGGCTTCCCGGATCGTGTCCCAAGTCAGGCGGCGATGGGCGGCGCAGACGATGAAAGCACCGAATGTGCCGATGCCGGCGGCTTCAACAGGCGTTGCTATGCCAAGGAAGATGACTCCGAGCACAAGCAGGATGAGCAGAATGGGCATGAACGTGCGGCGCAGAAGCCTCAGCTTCTCCCCAAAGCCGATGCGCTCGCTCGGCGGCAAAGCCGGGCCGAGCTTGGGGTTGATGTAGCAGCGCGCCGTGACATAGAGGACATACATCCCAGACAGCAGCAGCCCTGGGAATACCGACCCGATCAAAAGCTCGCCTAACGACTGTTGCGCGACGACGGCGTAGACGATCGCCATCACCGAAGGCGGTATGAGGATGCCAAGCGTTCCTCCGGCGAGCAGCGAACCGCAGGCGAGCTTTGCGTCGTAGTTGCGGCGGAGCATCGCTGGCAGAGCGATCATGCCCATTGTCACTTCCGTCGCACCGACGACCCCAACCATTGCTGCGAGCAGGGTGCACGAGATTATGGTGGCCGAGGCAAGTCCGCCTTTCAGCCCACCCAGCCATTTATAGACGACGTCAAACAGCTCCTCGATGATGCCCGCTTTCTGAAGGATCGCGGCCATGAAGATAAAAAGCGGCACCGCCGAGAGCTGATAATCCGTCATGAAGGGAAAAATCCGCGACGGCAGCATGTTCAGCATGGCCGCATTACCGAATAAGAAGAGGAAGAGAACGGCGAGGCTGCCCGTGCAGAAGGCCATTGGCAGCCCGAGCAATAAAAGAACGCCCAGTCCGCCGAACATGAGGATGCTCAGCCACAGGATTGGAAGCTCGAGACCCATGGCTTAGCGGAGCCTTCTTGTTGCGGTCGCGATGTCACGCATCAGGCGAGACACGCCTTGAAGCAGCAGCAGCGCGGCGCCAACAGGAATCGCCAGCTTCACCGGCCAATATTGAATACCCCACTCGGTGAAAGAACTCTCGCCCACCGCCATCGCGTCGCTGGCAAAACGCCAGCCGGCAACGAGCATTGTACCCACGAACAGGAAAAAGAATGCCGAGGTGATGATATCGCAGATCGCCCGGCCACGTTCGGAGAGGTGGCTGTACACGATGTCGACCCTGACATGGGTCTCATCGCGATAGGCATAGGCCCCAGCCAGCATGTATTGCATACCGAACATCAGAAACATGCTCTCGTGCACCCAGTTGGTCGGGGAGTTGAAAACGAAGCGGGCGACCACCTCGTAATAGTACGCCATGACCGCGAGGACCGACCAATAGGCGACGAACTCGCCTGTCACTCTTACAAGCCAGTCGACCGGCCTAAATGGCGCAAGAGGCTGTTTGACGGGCGTCGCGGGCACATCGACGACGATCTCATGGTGGGTTGCGGCGCGCCCAGTCTCACGGGCGCGGGCGCGCCGCACAAGACCGGGTATGAGAAGGGCGTCGCCGACAATAATGAGACCGAGCAGAAGTCCCGCAATCCGGCTGATGCTGCTGTCCCACTCGAGCCCGTGAACGGCCGCCGTCAGATTGTTGCGCGCCGCCGCGGCCTCAGCCTCAGCTTTTGCAAGTCGATCGGCAGCCCCCTGCTTGTTGGCTGCCGTATCTGCCTTGGCACGCGGCAACAGTCTCTCGGCGTGCTCGCTCTGGGATCGCGCGAGTGAAACTGCCTCGCGTCCATCGCGCACCTGGGTGCTTGTCCAAAGTACCGCGATGAAGAACGGGATAAAAATGAATCCCCACCTGCTCTTCAGATAGAAGCGGTGCATGCCGAGGAAGCCGGCTGTGACCAGGAACAGATAGGCAAGAAACAGGTTTGGACGGCCGGGATCACGCTGTGCCCGTTCTCGATGGACAAAATGAACGGCGGCCAGCGGAAAGACCGCGAGGGTTAACCAGTAGAGCCAGTGCGGCAGCACAAATGTTAGGGAAGGCATCGGCGAACGCCTGCTGCAGGAGCGAGCGCCCGTCCGGCTCAGGACGGGCGAAAAGAGGGTTCACAGGTTGATGGTCAGCCCCTGGTACATGTCCGGAGTGACATAACCGACTGTCGGGTTCTCCATGACCTCGAGCTGCAACTTGAAGATGCGCGCTGCGTCCTTGTCCTTGTTGGTCCACTCGAACCAGATGGGCACCGCGATTTCCTGGAACTTCTGGAGGTCCTCCGGTCCAAGCCGATTGATTTCAATGCCGGCATCAAGGAATTTTTGCCAAGCCTCCATGTCGGCCTTCTGGATCGAGCCGAAATGGGCATTGGAATAGACTTGGATCTCGTCTTCCACGAACTTCTTGAGGTTGTCCGGGAGTTGGTTCCAGACATTCATGTTGACGGCAAAGTCCATCAGGTCGACGGGCTGGTATACGGACATCAGACCGGCTGGACCCATGGAAATGTACTTGGTCACCTGCTGGAAACCGAGGGCCCAGTTTACGGCCGGACCGGTGTAGTCGGCGGCATCGATCGTGCCCTTTTCCAGCGCGGAGAACACCTCGCCGCCCGGCAGCAACGTCGTCTTGGCACCGGCTTTCGCAAAGGTTTCGGCGATCATGCCGCCCGGTACGCGCAGTTTCAGATCCCTAAAATCCTCGATTGAGCGGATCGGTGTCTTTGAGTGGATGATGTTCGGGCCGTGATGAATGCGGTTGACGTAGTAAAGGCCTTGTTTCGCATAAAGGTCGCGCGCGGCCTGCAGACCACCTTTTGAATAGAAAAAGATATCCCATTCGTGCGGATAGCGTAGCCCCAACGTGTAAGAGGACAGGAACGCCGTAGCGGGAAGCTTGCCGGCCCAATAAAGTGAAAACGAGTTCATCGCTTCCAGTACGCCGTTCTTCACCCCGTCGAGGAGTTCGAAGTCACCAACGATATCCTTTGCCTTGAACGGCTGAAATTCGAGTTGGCCTCCGGTTTTTTCCTTGATGGTGCCACACCAGTTTTGGAAGGTTTCAAGTCCGACACCCGCCGGCCACGAGGTTTGGATTTTCCAGGTGATTGCGTCTGCGGCTCCGGCCCTTCGAACCCAGGGCGCGGTGACCGCCGTCGCCGTTAGCCCAGCGAGTCCACTCGTCTTCAGAAACTTTCGCCTTGATTGGGAACGCGATTCTCCGTCCATTGCTTTCCTCCCTGTTCGGCAAGCGGGCAAATGATGGGCCCGTCGCCGGTCTCAAATCGCAAAATCAATGACGCAAAGGATGTCCCGTTCTTGTGGGACCAGAGCTGCCTCCTTTTTCGCAGTCGTTTCCAGCCGGATGCCAACGCCATAAACGATAGCGACAGGGACCGGCGCAGCCTGTAAATAACATAACGCGGCGCAATCATTTTCAACCACTGCGCGCCCGATCCATAGTATGCCTGTGCGGCTGTAATAAATCCATTGGTGAGTCACGCCCAATGACGCGCTCGGGGCGTCGATCTGATGCTTCAGAATTGGGATTGGGGTAAGAGCCATCGGCTCGTACTGAGCGAGTCCTTGCAGGCCCGCGAGGTCAGTCAGATGTAGGACGCGCGAGTTGCTGGTGATGAGCTGTTCGACACGCAATGCTGAATTGCGCGATTGAGATGGGGCACACTCAGTCCGAGCGCGTCCGCCATGACTTCCCCATGCGGTATAAACCAGCTCTGGCAAATGGCGTTCGGGCGTCTTCCAGTATTTGCGCAGGCGGGATGATGGCGGCGCCCGGCGGGAGCATGGAGTGTCGTGATAGGCCTCAAGATCAGCAGCTTCTGCTGGCGTCCGGTGGATACGGATCGGTCAGTCGACCGTCGCTTGACCCGTTGCCTCCTTAATCTTGTCCAAGACCGCTTCAGGCGCCACGTCGCGCTTCAGCTCCTTCAACTCATTGTCTGCTTCCGTCGGAACATCCAGGCGCTTCGCGATCTCCTCGACCAGTTTGATGAGCTTGGTCGTCTCATGCTCGTTGAGCAGGCTCACCTGCAGATCGAGGTCTGCCCGCGCATCATCCTGGGCGGCCATGCGGTTCTGGTTGATCAGTACGAACGTTGAGAGAAAGATCGCCTCGACCGAGGCGAACATGGCCAGAATAACCAGAGAAGGATCCCAGGGTTTGATAAAGTTCACGATCCCGAAATTTAGGCCGATCCAGGCGCCAAAGAAGACGAGGTGGATGTAGACGAACATCATGCTGCCGGCAAACCTGCTGATTGCCGCCGCCGCGCGCTGCTCCAGCGATGCTGCCTTGGCATCGCGCTTCCGCCTCTCGACCAGTGCCTCGATGTTCCGCGCCAGGGCAGGGGCGAGCCCTTCCGCTGCCGGCGTGGTCGGAGTGGCGTAGCCCTGGTCCTCTGGAGCGGCTTTGGGATTCATTGTTGTCTCTCCCGTCTAGGCAGCCTAACTCGCTATTTGGCAATTCGCTCCATTTCACCGCTGTCCAGAGTGCCGAACGAGCGTCTTGTCCGGCGATCCTGCCCGATGCAACAGCGGTTGCTGCAGACCGGTGCAGGCTCGCTTCGCGTTGAGTTCGCAGGGCAGGACTCCTACTTAAGGGGATGCCCGCGAGCAGAAAAATCGATTCGACTGCACGGCTGGTTGCAGAGTGGCCGCTATCCCCGGCGGCGACGCTTGGATCGTCGGTGCGGGCGAGGGGCATTTTTCTTGAAATGCGCGCTCGCCTTCCGACGGACTTGAGAAGCCTGCTCCATACCGAGTCCCGGGTGCTTACCTTGCGTCTGCCGGAGGGCTCCCATGCCAATGTTGAGGCCGCATCGGCGATCGTGTCCAAAGCCATGCAGGACATCGAAGACCTGCCCGTCATGCCTCGCGAGGTCGAGGACATTCTGACGATCTCGGCGGGCGAGCGTCACCGCTGGCTCAAGGCCGGCCGCTTGCAGAGCGCCGGGACGCGGACGGTGAAACTGCGTGGGCGCGCGAGGAAAATCACCTTCCACGTTTTTGATCCGCGCCTGATCGAGGATGTGCTCGACCGTGACCTTGTAGCGGTCTGGCGCGAGGAAGACGCTGCGAGAGCCGCCGAGAACCGACGCCGAGCCGCTGCAAAGGCGGCGCTCAAGCGCTCGCAAAAGAGCCGCGGCGCGGCCGCAACCGACGACAGCCAAAGCGAGGCAGTCCACTCCAACCTGCGCGGCTGGGAAGACTTCGAGCGCAACGGGCTCCTCCGCTGAGGTAGGGAGCGCCGTGTCATCTTTTGGGCGGACCGCAGGGCCCTTTGAGGACAGCGATGTCGGCCTCGCGGTCCCCACCGGGCGGCGAGGAGACCGGCGCGCCGAGGAGAAACGCGCCAAGCGCGTCACCCGGCGACATATTCACGATACCCTTCGGTGGTGACACTCGGAGCCACGATTCTGTTGGCCTCGCCGCTCGAAGAAGGCTGGCTAAGATAATTGGCGGCAGTGTGGGAAAGAGCGTGACCATAGAGACATGACAAAGCAGAGAATTCTTTTTGATACCGATCCTGGCGTAGATGATGCCCTCGCGCTGCTTTACCTGCACCGTCATCCGAACATCGAACTGCTCGGCATCACAACTGTCTTCGGCAACGCATCGATATCGGTTACAACGCGCAATGCCAGGTTCCTCGCCGAGGCTTGGGGGATCAAAGCGCCCGTTCACGCCGGTGCTTCCGTTCCGCTAAACTGGTCCGGGGCGCCGCACCCCTATCCTGTCCATGTTCATGGCGCGAACGGGCTGGGGGATTATCCTATTGCCCAGGAAGCGCGGGAGGAGAAGGACACTGCCGCGCGATTCATCGTCGATACCGTCCGGCAGAATCCGCGTCAGGTGCGGTTGCTTGCTGTCGGAGGCCTGACCAACTTGGCGCGGGCACTGGAGGCCGATCCGGCGATAGCAGATCTAGTGCAGGACGTCGTCGTCATGGGTGGCGCGTTCGAAGTCCCTGGCAATGTGTCGCCCGTTGCCGAGGCCAATATCTATGCAGATCCGAAGGCAGCCGATCGAGTGTTTGCAGCCTCGTGGAAAGTGACCGCGGTTCCGCTCAATCTCACAAATCGAACGGTGATGACGCGACAGGATCTCGCCGCGGCCTCGGAAGGTGCCGATGCCGCCATGCAAATGGTAGCCGCACTGTCGCAAGGCTACATCGACTTCTACTTGCAATGGGGCGAAGCGGGTATGCTTGTGCACGACTGCAGCGCCGCAGTCTACCTGACCGACCCGCACTTATTCGCCACCCGATCCGGTTCGATCGTCGTATTGGAGGACGGCCCGGCGGCAGGTATGACCGTGCAGAGACTGGGCGCCGCCAGTTATTCACCGAACAAATGGGATCAACGTCCAATGCAGTCGGTGTGCGTTGGTGGCGATGCTGCAGGAATCTTGGCGAGGATTTACGCTGTCTGCAGGGGAAGTTTCGCGGAGCCATCCCCAAAAAGCTAAAAAGGCTCGCTCCGGCGAGAGAGCCGCGATAGCGCGCCCGAGCCTGTGGCGCGGCTTCTACCCACAGCCATCCAACGGGTCGGGCTCGAATGGTTCACCAGGCCCGACTCGAATGTTCCTCGAACGCGATTCTTGCAAATCGATCCGGTCTGTTCAGATCAGGACTTGTTCGTTGTCGACGGTTCGGTATCGGACAGCCTCCGGTGCACCGCCTCATCGGCTTTGTCGGCGGCGGACTTGACGACATCGCTGACCTTGTCAGCGAGCGTACCTTCGCTCGACGCCTGCCGTCCTGCTTCGTCGCTGGCCGCCTGGTAGGCTTCGGCTGCAACCTGCTTCACTTGGTCGACGCCCTTCTCGAGCGCGTCCTCGGCCCTCTCGCGAAGCTGTTCGCGATAGCCGCCGAGCCGCTCGTCTTCGAGTTGCGTGTGGGGCAGCATCGCGCCGATCGCTGCTCCGATCGCGAGACCGACAGCAGCAACTGCCAGAGGCTGATCCTCCATCAACTGCTGCGCGGAACGAGTGGCCCTCGTCGCCATGTCGGCCGTGGCTGTCGCCGAGTTCGTCAGCGTCTCCGCCGCGCCGCTTGCCAAGTCAGAAACGCTACCGGCTGCGCTGCTCGCCATGTCAGACATGGTGCCGGCCGCACTGCTGGCCATTCCCGAGACAGTGCCGGCCGCACCGCTGGCCATGTCGCCGACAGAGGCATAGGTGTCCGAAGTCATGGCTCCGGTTCCAGCCGTAGATGTGCCGTCATGGCGGTCGGAACCGCGACGGGTCGCGTAGCCGGGCGCGGCGGTTGCGGCGGAAGCGCCGCTGCCCAGCATCAGCCAGGCCAGACCGGCGCCGATTACGGTTAGTGGCAGAGGATTGTCTCGCACCTGAGCCTTCAGGTTGTGGAGCATGTCGGAGCCTGCACCGCCGCTGAAAATACCGGTGAACTCATCGAAGAGCTGGCCGGGCGTCATCTTGCCTCGAATGGACTCGGCGGTCGCCACCACCCTTGCTCGCGTGGCCTCGGCTTCGCGTTCGAGTTCGGCTGCGGATTTGTCGCTCATCTCGCTTGTTCCTTGATTACGTTCGCGTCACGCTTCAGTTGCTCCTGCGTACGGTCCGGCGCGAGCTCGGAGGGCGACATGCTTGCCATGCCGGTGCGCAAGAGGATGACACCCAGCACGGCAACGACCACTCCTACGAGCAAGGCGGACCAGCCGGCGCCCAGGCCGAGGCGGGTCAGGGCAATGACGAGCGCTTGCAGCAGCACCATCAGCGCGGCGAGGAGACATACCGCGCCGCCCAGAACCCCGACGGCGCCGGCCTCCGCTTTAGTCACGCTCTCGGATAGCTCCGCTCGCAGGAGTCTGGCCTCCGTTTGCACCAGCGTGCTCACCTGCTGTGCCAGGTCGGCGACCAGAGTGCCGAGGCTTTGGTTGTCTTGAGTGTTCATTTCTTTAGCTCCGCTGCCTTCCTGGGAGCGCCGCCGTCGACGCCCCAATTGGTCGTCGCGTCATCCCATGGCTCGCTCGCCTGCGCACCAGTCTGCCTGCTCGTTTCCCTACCAGTCTTCCGTGGCGTCGCTGCGCTCTGCCCCGCGCGGCGTGTTTCCGGGGGAGAAGCCTTGATGAACCGTCCGAGCGCCAGTCCTGCCAGCACCGAACCAGCGATCAGAGTGCCGGGATTTTGGCGGCCGAAGTTCTGAATTTCCTCAAGCACCTCGCCGAAGGGCTTCTGCTTCAACGAGGAGGACAGCCTCTCCAGTCCGCCTGCCGCATCCCGCATGAAATTCGACGCCGAGCTCTGGTCGCTGTTTGCCAGATGGTCGCTTGCCGCACGCAGAGCGCCGCCGAATGCCGCCAGGCTCGATCCGATGTCGCGCTGCGTTTCCTCGGCCCTCTCCGACAGGACCTCCTGTGCTTCCGACGCATAGTCGACTGCCCTGCGAGCGACCTCGTCGCGGGCATCGTGGAGCGCTTCGCCGGCGCTTTGGGTTTCTTTCTTAACTCGATCGGAAACTTCGGTCTTCGCCTTGGCGAAGTCGGCCGGCTCGCGGCCCTGATTATTTTCGCGCTGCATGACGCCTCCTAGTGAAAGCCGAGAAAGGAGAGTATCGCGAGCACAACCACGATGAGACCGATAAGATAGATGACACTGTTCATGGCGCAGGCTCCTCCTTGCCTGTTCCAACTTCGCGCTGGCCGCGATGTTCCCTTTCGCGACCAGGATTTTTTGTAAGTAGCTACTTACCCCGATCGGCGCCTCCGAAGCCGGCAAGCTCGTCATCCGAACAGAGCAGCCGCGGCTGCGCCGGATCGGAGATATCGAGCTTGTCCCAAGGTATGCGGTAGAGGCCCTCGCGGCAGCGCAGCGCGAAAAAGTCGAGCAATGCCGTGCCGATGGCCGAGGCCGACAGGCGTTCAAAAGCTGCGAAGATGCCGACATGGAATTCGGTGACGACGAGGTCGTCGCCGTCCTGCTCGGCGATGACCTCCTCGATATGGCCGATGCTCCTGCCGCCCTGCGTGAGAACGCGCCGGCCAGCCAGATGCTCGAGATTCACATTTGCCATCCTCAGGCTCCCGGGATTCGGCCGACGATGCGATCGCGCAGCCAGCTCTGCCAGGCCAAGATCTTGGTCCTGCGCACGTCGATATCGAATTCGATGTCGACGCCGATGTCGCGCACCTTGGTCCAAGCGATGCGATGCGGCCGTGCCTGCTGCTTCCCGCTCAGCCTTGCGGCCAGCCGCGCCGTTAATCGCCCAGGCCGAGCGCCAAGCCGTCGGGCCAGCGCAATCGCGCCAAGCTCGACCGCAACGACCCTCGGCGGCTTGCCCTGCCTCAGCTCGGCGACCAGTCCATCCACCTTGCCGATCTTGACCTGCTCGCGGTCGACGACCTGCTTGTCCAGGATATCGCGCAGCAGCTGCATCAGGTGCCTCCGAATATCTGCAGGGGAATAGTCACCACCGCCAGCACGAAGCCGAGCGCGATGACGAAGATCACGGCGGCATTGGAGATGACGCCGTTGCGGTGCTGGCCGACATAGCGCTCGTCATTCAGCAGGAAGAGGAACGGCACGACCGTCAGCGGCAGACTGGCGGCGGTCAACGCCATTGAGAAGATGGTGAGCCTCAGCGGGTCGAGACCAAGCGCTATCGGAACGGCTGCAAGAAAAAGCGTGAGCGTGTAGACGAGACTGAAGCCGGGATCGTCGCGCGGCTTGAGATCCTCGCCCCAGATCCAGCCGAACCCTTGCGCGACGAGATAAGCCTGCTGCAGCGCCACTTCCAGAGCGGCTCCGAAACAGGCGATGCCGAGCGATGCGACGAAAAGGACGAAGCCCCAGAAGCCGAACACCGAGATCAGCATCAGCGGGAGCTGGTTGTAGTCGTCCACATGGTTCACGCCATGGGCGCCGAGCACAAGCGCGGCCACGATCAGCACGGCCACGGAGATCGTTCCTCCGAAGCTCATGCCGAGACCGGCAATCGCCCGATTGGTGCCGAGATAGCTCTTGTCCCATTGATCCTCGACCGCGCCCGAGGAATAAAACATGAAAAGGTAGGGCGAGATGGAAGCACCGAGGATGCTGACGGCCATGAACCAGTAGTTCGCCGTATCGTGTTGCGGCAGGCTGGGCACGGCACCGGCAGCCACCTGTTTCCATTCGGGCTTTAGCATCACCGCTGCGACGACGAAGCAGAGCGTGATCAGGCCAAGCATCGACACGCCTTTCTCCATGAGGCCGAACGTGCCTTTCCACAGCAGCAGCCATGCGAGGAAAGCCGCTGGCAATGCCCACCATTGAAAGCCGATCCCGGTGGCAAGCTCGGCAGCAATGGCAACCCCGCCTATTTCTGCCGAGAGGACCAGGAAATTGACCAGCAGGACTGCAAGCAGCGGCCAAAGGAAAGCATTGAAGCCGAAGCGTTCGCGGATGCCGTCGGCGATGGTGTGATGGCTCACGGCGGCGAAGCGACCGGCCATCTCGACCAGGAAGATGATGCAGATGGTGCCGAGCACGATCGCCCAGATGAGTTGGAAGCCGAACAGGGCGCCTGCCTGCGCCGCTGTCGCCATCGAACCGACCTCCAGGAAGCCACCAACGCTGGTCACGACGCCAAGCGAAATTTCCAGCAGCTTCTTCATCGTTGCGGCGCGAAATAGCCGCGATAGGCCGTGGCGAGATCCGCCTGCGCGGCGCGAAGCTCGTTGCGTGCCCGGCTGGCCTGCGCCTGCTGTCCGGCCTCGACCGCGCTGTCGGCCCCGCTTGCCGCGGTGGACAGCCGGCTGATCGCCGCCTTCAGCGTGTCTCGCGTCGCAGGATCGGACGGCGAGGCCGATTCCACTTGCCGGCCGGCATCGGCGAGTGTCTCGGCGAAGGATTGTAGGGCAGAGGACGCGTAGTGGGACGGCGCGGCGCCGGAGAGCCAGGCATCGGTGACCAGCACCGCCGCCTGCGCGGTCGAGGCGGCACGCTTCGATTGCTGTTCGACGGTTTCAGACGAGGAGCAGGAAGCAAGTGTCAGTGCAAGCACCTGCAGTAAAGGCAGTTTTCGCCGAGCGATGCTGCGCAATGCTTCCTCTCACTGCTGCTGCTTCGAACATGGAGATAAAGCGGCGTGGATCGGAAGGTTCCCCGCCGTAGGC
>NZ_RZST01000239.1:0-9392 GCF_003997575.1 Mesorhizobium sp. M1A.F.Ca.IN.022.07.1.1 | reverse complement strand
GCGCACGACCGATCCGTCTGTTGGCTGCATCACGAAGATCGCGCGGCAGCATATGCGCGGGTGGGATGTGATCGCGAACGTAGGTCTCGATGCGATGAAGGTCACCGAATCGCGGCGCCTCGCCCGCCATTGAGGACAGATCGAGATCCGCCCGCCAGGCGCTATCCAAAGCATGGAGAACGGCACGTGGCATCCCTGGCAGCCTGGCGACCGCTCCGATGTCGCTAAAGCTCTCGGACGTGAGCGCCGCCTGGATAGCCGGATAGAGAACGTCCGTGCCGGCTGGCGTGGCGAAACCGCCGACCAAACGCGCCGCAAGCAGAGGCAGGGTAAAAATCTCGCGGCCTACTGCTCCGTCTCGCGCCGCAGCGACGCGGGTGCTGCGAAGCGCCAACATGCCATCGACGACGTAAGTGGAGCGACAGGGCATTGTTTTTTCGCCGTTGTTCCAACCGAGCACTGTGATCGCTCAAAATCTCCGGCTATTGAAGCTCACGCAAACAAAAAGCTTCGGCCTTGGTGATGGGAATGTATCTGAGCAAGTTGAGCATTAGGAATTTCAAGAACTTCCAATCGATCGACATCGCTCTGGCTGGCAATGTGGTGCTCCTCGGTGAAAACCGGGTCGGCAAAAGCAATCTGCTCTTCGCGATCCAGCTCATCCTCGATCCAACCCTGCCCGACTCTGCAAGGCAGCTGAAGCTCACCGATTTCTGGGATGGTGGGCCGGCAGACTATAGCGCGCCCATCGAGGTGCATATGAAAATCTCGGATTTCGAGACGGACATGGCGCTCATTGCGCGGCTGACCGATTTTAGGGTGCCTTATGATCTGAACATCGCGTGACTTAATTACATTTCCGGAAGAAGTCGGAAATCACCGGCGCTCCACAATCGAGCGCCGATTGCGAGTTTCTTTTCTTGGCGGTGGCGAGGAAACCCGTTCGCTGGGGGGCAAGGTACGCGGCCGCATTGCGATCGATATACTCAACTCGGCGTTGGCGGGCCTACCCGCTGCGCCATCTCCTCGAAGAGGCCCTGTCCGGCATCGGCCGCATCTCGACGCCGTTGCGGCCGAACTCGACAAAGCGAGCAAGGCTCTCGAGACCTTTCCCACCGTCAAGGCGCTGGAGGGTGAACCGCGCGCCGGGATAGCTCACCTAAGCGCGACGAGCCGATTTGGTCTGGTGTCTGAATGCGGCGGTGGGTGGCCCTGTCGTGCCAGACGGTTGACCATCGGCTACCTGCGGGACGAGTGCTATCTCAATGTGGCTTCCAACCCTGGGGCAGCACGATGGTGTAGGGCTTGGACTCCTTGCCGCGATGGCCAGGGGCGGTGCCATGGTAGTGGACTGAACGGCGGCGGATATCACCATATACGTGGCCATTGGCTTCGGCCTGACGAACGACCTCCCACCCCCATGACGAGAGGGCGGATGCTCCGGAGTGATACGGATTCAGGAAGTTGAGCCCGTATTCCTGAGCCGGCGTACCGTTGGCGCGGTCAGCGAGCCATGCTTCCACGTCCTTGCGAACGAGCGGCTTGATAGCCGAGATCGGCATCTTGTCGACGGTCCCGTAGGCGTAGGGAAGGTTCGACGAAATAGCCGAAAACTGCCACGGCTGGTTGACGATATCGGTGATTGTGGAGGCGCCGAAGCAGTCACACGCCTTCCTGTTTAGGATGGTATCGGCGACAGCTCGTGACATGAGGACGCGTTGCGCTTCAGGCAGCGAGGCGTCGACCTCAGTCGAGGTGGTTTTGATGAGGTCGAGGATCTCTTTGTCGGTCAGTGCAAGCGTATTCCCATCACGAGCACCGGGTTTCCCCGTCGCCGGAGACGAGTTCGCGGCGTACGGCCGCGGACCGGTTGTGGAGGAAGTCGCGACCAAATGCGGCTCAGTCGTTGTCACTCGTGTCAGTGCGTCTGTGCTCGTGCATCCCGTCATAATGGACGTCAGGACAGCGGCTCCCACGATGAATGAGCGCCTCGACGAGAAGGAGGAGATAAACAGGCTGTACATCGCTTCACCCCAAGAAAACAGGAAGAACGATTTCTTCTGTGTGGGTGAAGTGTACGTACGTTAGTCACAGCAATATTGACTGATAGTAGAATGAAGTACGCTATATTCCTAAATCGTATTTGATGTGTCGGATTATGCGCAAAATATACTTTGAGGATTTGCGACGCGGAGCCGATTGCGGAATTCTTCGAAATTCCGCAGACTGAAATTCATTGGCTAGGGGAGACGGAGATGGACGGCGAGACGGAGGGTGCGTCAGAAGAAGAAGGAGGAACGGGCGTGTGGGAGCCGCTGACGTATGATCCGAGCATTGCTCGGGCATCGGTGCGCCTTCGCTTCGTGAAGATTTTTGCGAGCACCGCTAAGAGCTGGGAAAAAAAGGAAGAGTTGCCGAGGGATCGCGCTGATCAGTGGCTGTCGGATCAAATCGGGGCATTCGAACGAAAGCGTGGGCACAACAGCAGCGGCCCCGGCTTGACTGCAGTTTCAAGGCTATGGGGCAACTCTTACGGCGTGCCGAATGTAGACAAGGCGAGGCCTGACCAGGCCGATCTGGCATTAGCTTATGTTGACTCAATATTCAAACCGGTGATCGGAGAGGCCGCGTCGGCGGTGCAGGCGGAGATGGCCACGATCATCCAGGGAGTCGGACCAAAGGCGACAGCCTTGGAACAGCTGAACAAGTTTCGGAAGCACTACGAGGGGCTTGTCGAGGCGCTAAGGGCCTGTGAGCCTGACGACGCGGATGCGTGCGCTATGATTGCGCACTATGATGAATGGGTGGCCTATCTCGTCGATCTTGTGAATGACGGAAGTGGGAACAGGCGATTTCTTAGGGCGGAGGACAAACTTGAGATTCTCGTCGACCGGGCCCTCGAAAGCGCGGCTGCGCAACGAGAAGCGACGAAACACAAGACCGGCTCGCCGATCATCGACCTGCACCATTTCTATACACTGACGAACCAACTGCAATCACTCTGTTCCAGCGCTGCCTTGCGAAAAGGGAACCAGCGAGATCTGGCAAACAAGGCGAGATCGGAATTGCGGGAGCAGTCCGACAAATATTTCGAGAAGCTTGACCGTCTGTTGGAGATTGTGGAGGACCGCCGAGTGGACGAGGCGTTGCACGGCCTCATTGTGGCGGCAACGCTCGGGCTGCAGGATAAGATGCTGCTTTATGGCGACAAAGCGGTTCGTGCGATGAGGCGCGTCTTGAGGTTCAGCTATGGCCAGGATCCCGATTGGCGCCATCCGGTCTTACTGATGACGGCCAAGCTCTTTCAGGGCGATCCGGCGCCTGTTGAATTTCCGCAATTGGAAACCTACTTTCAAAATGGACATCATGCCGCAGTGCTTGCGGCAGCGAGCAATATCAAAGCGGCGGCCTTTCAAGTGCCGATTGAGGCGGCCTTGAGCATTACACGAGCTAAGTGGCGCTGAACCGGCTGAAATTATGCGGAAACCATCAGAGAGTCCGCATAGAGTCGCGAATTGGATGTGCGTATAGAGTGAGGACTGGACTGACCCAAGAAAGGAATACGCCAATGTCCGTTAAGCCTATTATCGTGTGAGCGAGGTGATCTCATGCGCGTGATCGTTGCCCCCCCTAAGGGACGCTAACACGTCGCTCCGGAGCTGTTAGGCTCTTGAGCTGGCCAAGTAAGAAGAAGCCGCGCCGGATCTCCGGCGCGGCATTCTCGTCAAGACCTGGTCGCTGCGACCCGGTGTGCAAGTAGAATGCCGGGTCTGGTGGCAGCAGACGCTCCACGAACTAAGCGGCGGTAGCCGGGAGCGGAGACGAGCAGGCTCCGCCTGCGTGGACTAGCTGCGCTATTTGCTGGACTTAGCGACATCGGACGCCGCTAATGCCTATGTCAAAGCCCAGCCGCTCATGCGCTCAATTGTCCACGTTGCTATAGTTGACAAAGTTGCTCTAGACTCCATATGCTTCTTACAGGAGGCAGGACCATGGCAGACAAAGCGCAAGCCAAGGCAGCGGCTGTCACCGCGAAGGCGCGGGGCACGGGCGTGCTGACAATGTTCACAATTAAGAGTGACTCGATCAAAGCGTTGTCCGGGTTCAAGCTGCCGGCCGGCGCACACGTAGCGATCGTGTCCGAAAAGCCGGAATCTGTCAGCGCGCTTAGGAAATCGGTGCGCGGTCGTGTGACTCGCGTCACCGAAGTCATCGAGCGAGCCCCGCGTCATACGCAGGTCGAGCGCGAGCCGGTAGTAGACAAGTCCGCATTCGAGCCCGATGCGCGCAGCCGTGCGATGCTTGAAGGTGTTCGTATCGCACAGCAGGATTTGCGCGAGGCAGGCGGCGCCTATGATCTCGATGAGGTGCGTACTCTCATGCGAGGGGTCTCCCGACAGGCGATCGACAAGCGCGTGCAGGACGGGTCATTGCTTGCCGTTCCCGGCCCGAGTAACCGGCGCAGCTACCCGACCTTGCAGTTCAACCGCGACGGCACCGTTGTGCCCGGGCTCAAAGTCGTTCGCGAGGCATTGCAGTCCAGCAATTCCTGGGCGGTGCTCAATTTCCTTGCTCATCCGGATGTAAGGCTAGGCAATCGCAAGCCCATTGACCTGCTCAAATCCGGCCAACTCAATCTCGTGCTGGAAGCCGCGAGGCGGCACGGTGAGCAGGGGGCGTGAGCGGGCCACTTCCTCCCGCGAACCTAGACAAGCGCCTGCCCAAGTTGGTGAAGCTGCCGGCCGGTCAGGAGATTCACCGCTTCTACACCGCCAGGTGGGAGCCCATCTTCTTCGACACGTCGACCGACGGGCGGTTCAACGCTCCCGACGCCACCTATGGCGTGCTCTACGCTGCAAAAAAGATCAATGGCGCGTTCGCCGAAAGTTTTCTGCGAACGCCTGGGCGCACCCTCATCGATCCGGATCTACTCAGGCGGAAGGCCTATGTTCGCCTCGTCATCAAACGAGATCTGAAATTGATCCGGCTCGCCGGGCCTAGTCTCGCTCGGCTGGGTGCGACCGCCGAAGTCGCACACGGAGGACTACCTTACGACGTGCCGCAGGCATGGTCGATCGCGCTGGCTCGGCATCCCGTTGGCGCGGACGGCATCGCCTACCATGCCCGGCATGATGACGCCGAACTCTGCTATGCGCTTTTTGAGCGATCTGCCGATGCAATCGCAGAGGTCGATCGCGAGGTCGACCTCGATCAGGACTGGTTCTGGCGGATGGCCGAGCGCTATGGTGTCGGTCTAGCGCCATAGGGCGGCCGAGTTGCAACGTTGCGGTAGTAGGCGCATGGCACACGGGGGCGGAAGAATTGTTCGGGTTCTCTTGGAGGAGAGGCATTCGACGACGATGAAGCTCTCGGAGGCCTTTCCGCTCACACACGCGGCTTATCCCCAAATTGGTCGGTGGGAAGAAGAGTTCGATCTGGAAAATCGAGGCGTGGAGGTCTGCGACTTCCTGGTGGACGCTCAGCAACAGCTGCTTGAAGAGAGTGACGAGCAGATGCTCCCGTTCTCGGCATTGGTGCGCGCCGACATCATCGAGCAGACGCGCCTCGCGCCGAACGAAACCACCGCCAGCTGTGTCGACTGCGTCAGATTCATAGCGGCAGTGATCCCAGGTCAGCGAACGCTCTCATCGGGCCAACTCGGAGACTGTTATGGCTGGGTGCTCTGGGGGATATCCCGAGCGCATGATCCAGCCGCGAGAGTAAACAATGCAATATATGCCGTGCCTCCATACCGGGGCGCGCCACGCGAACTCAACGAAGCCGTGCTGCCCTTCGCGGTGGACTGGATTTGCACCGCCTATCTCCTCGCCCGGAAATTCGGTGGTCTCGACAATCATTGTCGGGATTTCTTCGACTACTCAACCCGCATTGTCCTGATGGCTCTTACGAATGGCGACGTCCGTGCAGCAGTCGACGCAACACTGGCGATAGCAAACTGGGCAACTACCCGCGGCCATCCCGGTGCCGAGGCCCTGACCGGAGCGGTGTTCCAACTCTCGCAGCGGGACTCAGTTAACGCGGATACCAAAGCGCGCATCGAGATGCTCTTTTTGACGCGTGCTGCGCAGTGGACCGATCGTACGCCCGTCGAATGGGCAAGGCATCTTTTGGGGGCTCGACGCGAACACCTCCGGGAGCATGAGATATTTCAAGCAATGGCCGTAGCGACCGACGATCTGGAGTCGTGGACGGCGAACAGGACCGACATTCTCGCCGAAATCCGTCGCCTCTCGACCTCCTACTATGAAAGATCGTCGCGGGCCGAGGCTCTGATCTCCCTTGAATCCCGCGCCTCGATCCTGATGCCGCTGATCTACTGCCTAACGAGAGTGGGAACGGTTGAAGACATTCTGGATGTGCTTTGGGCATGGTACGGGTCGGCCGACCGGGAAAGAGGCGACTCCAACGTGCTCTTCGTGTGCCCGAACCATGCGGACGGTGTCGCCTATGTGTGGGCGACCGGACGATGGTTCGCGCCACATACAGACATAGGCGGCAGCTTCGAGGACCTACTGATCGGAATCTCGAACGCGCTGTCCGAGTACTTCCGAGGACCCGCCGGCGATCGCGTTGTGGATCTCGACGAGCGCCGGGCAGGAATACCGGCCTTCGAGGATGGGCAGGCTCTGCTCGAGGCTGTCGAAGGGCACTACCAACTCCGCGGGCTAGCGGAGCAGCTGCCCCATGACTTTGCACCTCGGTCCATCGTAGTGCTGCCTGGCCATCGCGATCCTTTCCAGAGTCTCTTGCGGCGGGAGACGGGCAGATTTGCCGCCTTGGAGGCTAGCTTGGCAGCGGCAGCTGTGGACAGGCCAATCGAAGTCCTGAGCGTGTGGCCCGGCGCCACCCAACTCACCGAGCCAGAGCTCGAGTGCCTTCGTGCGGCAGCGCAGGCTAGCAGCTGGAGATTGAAGGTGCGTAACGGTCAGCTGGACGTAGCTGCCTTCAAGGAATTCTACGAGGATCCGGAGGCCGATGTGCTCTGGGTTATCGGGCACGGAGAGCAGTCGCCTTACAGCGTGTACGAGAGTGGACTCGTCATGGGTGCCGGCGATCTCCTTGCGATCCCGCATCTAGCTTCATTCGCAATTCCTGCACCCAGACGTCGCCTCCTCGTGCTCAATGTGTGCAGCAGTGGGTCAGCGCAGACAATGGATGGAATGGCGCGGATCGGGTTGGCCCAGGAACTCTGCTGTCCTCACCAGCAGGTCATCGCCCATCTGTGGCCGATCGACTATCACGCCGCGCTTGCCTTTGGCTGCTCCCTCGCGAGTCGACTGAGAACGGAGCCCGTGAGCATCGCATTCGCATCCGCAACCGAGGTGATGCGACGGCAGACCGACCTTCTACAGGAACTGGACGGGATCGCCCGAGGACTATCCGCGAGGGAGCGGCTGGCGCACGAACATGTAGCGGAAAAGCTTAGCAATGTTCTCTGCTGGGGATGCCCAGCGCTGTTTACATGACATTATTGCCGCGTTGCTAGCTTTGGCCAGCCCTAGTTCTTGCCCAGCTTGCAAACCCAGCGTATCGAGAGCCGTCGATCGCGGCTTTGTGCACGCCTGTGTGGCGATCCTCGCACAAGCACCCGGGGCGGTGCGGAATTGGTGTGCCCACCAGCTGCGGCTGGCCCTTAAGGCCGAGCATCACCCTTTCGACCGAGAATGGATAGCCCGGAGCGGTAAGTTTCAGAACCTCTGCTGCGGTCATTAGTCCGGCCGCGAAGGACAGGAAGGGCAGCGCTGCGTCGGCGCGCTCGCCGTCGACTGTCATCTGGGGCCCGGCGGCCCCATCCGTGGCGCAGGCGGTGGGAGCGAACTTCTCGTCGGGAGGGAACAAGCAAAGCGAACACGCTTCCACACCGGGTACATGCCGCATCAAGGTTGCCTGCCAGTTCCGGCCCGTGGTGGCGTAGAGTTGGATCGGTGGAAACCCCATTTCGATGTGGTAGCGCACGTTGAATTCATTGGCGGCCGAGATCAGAACGTCTATCGAGCCACTCTCACGGAGTCTCCACCGCGCTGACTCATGCAGGGCAGCCGGGTCGACCGCGACGTTCGTCACACCGGCTCCGCGCAAAAAGGCGGCGACGGCCTCGACTTTGGCTAGGTCCATCTCGGCATGGGCATCAGTGAAAATGGGTGAGCGGGTGATGTTATGGATACCGACCCTGTCATGGTCAATGAGGCTTGCGCTGAAATCCCTCGTTGCAAGCGCAAGGAAGTAATTGGCGGCCGATCCCACTGAGCCAAGTCCTACGGTCATGACGTGGCCGAGCGACGCCTCGACCGGGGAGAATTCCACCCGCTCGGGGATGTCGGTCCAGTCCCAAACGTTGCAGGCGAAGGAATCGGTCATTGGGCCGAAGCGGGTGCGGAACAGATGCGCAGCACCCAAGACCACAGCCATCGCCGCACCCACTCCGGCGCCCGAAGCGACCAGAGGCAGGGGTGAAGGCCCTGGACCAATGTAAGCGTTCCACCCGGACCCGTGGACGACAGCCTCGTGACCGTCGGGTCCGAGGTGGAAGCGGAAATCGCCCGCAGCGAGTGGGCGTGAACCATAGCTGCCGCATGGGTTGGCGGCCCTCATTCCATCAAGTGCATGCCCGACAAGCGAACGGCCAGCCCAAGGGAGGTGCCGGTGGATAGCGATATCAGGGAAGCCAATCTGTACCGAGGGCGACAGCCGTCCCAAAAGGTTGCAGGCGACGAGCGCTGCCACTTGTCCATCATAGCTGTCAAGGTAATCGGGCGACGCGGTGATCGTGATGACCCGCGCTGGGTCGAGCGGCGATGCGCCGTAGCGGCGCATGCGATCGTTCAGCTGATCGTAAAACTGTTGCTGGTCCATGGCCCGTTCGCCGGAATGATGATGATTTCGTCGTTCGAGAGCTCAATCCAGCCGTTCGGCTTCTGCCACAGGTAGGCTGCTGCGGCGGACAGCGATGGGAGATGCCGTCCATATTCCGGCAACACGAGCGAGGCATATCCCGGGTAACGGATCTTGGCGCCTTCGACGTCGCCATCGCTATGGTAGGCTTGGCCCGGATGGGTGTGGACTTGGGCGACCACTTGTAGCTCGAACCTTGCCGCCGCCTGCATGCAGGCCAACATAGCCCGAGCCGGCACATGGAAGCTGCCTGCCGTCGTCCGAGCCTCGGGCGCAAAGACCGCAACGGCAACAGTAACGACGCCGTCGGTCCGACCAAGCAGATAGGCGATCCCCTCGTGCCGTTGCCGCTGGGATCTAGTGAGTGCGGCCATCAGGTCGTCAAGCGCATCGGCGGTCACCAGCAACTTGGCCGGCTGTGGCGTTATCGGAATGCCCTTTGGCCCGCGGCCGAGAACACGCTCAAGCCAGTCGAGGAT
>NZ_RZST01000238.1:0-9421 GCF_003997575.1 Mesorhizobium sp. M1A.F.Ca.IN.022.07.1.1 | reverse complement strand
CCTGCATGCTGCGGATCCAGGGCTGATCCGCCGGCGGGGCACGCTCCAAGGCAGCCGTCATCATCGCCAGGCCGCGCACGATCTTGCCGCTCTGGAACAACAGGTTGCCCAGCGTCGCCTGCGCACCGGCATGGCCTTTTTCGGCCGCGAGTTGCAGCCAGCGCCCGGCCTGTTTGACGCTGGCCTTCACGCCGCCCTCGCCTTTCAGGAACATCTGACCGATCTCGAACTGCGCGTTCGGGTTGCGGTAGTTGGCGGCGGCGCGCATGTAGTATTCCTGCGCCGCAACCTCGTTCTCCTCGACCGGGCTGCCGGGGATGCCTTTGCGCAGATAGTCGCCGAGCGCGACAAGCGCGTCGGAGACATAGCTTTCCTCGGGCGAGCCGGGCTCGACATCCTGGTCGACGATCTCGGAGAAGAACTTGAAGGCCGCATAGTCGTCGCGGGCCACGCCGTCGCCCTGGGCATACATGCGCGCAAGCTTCCAGGTGGCGCCGATCTGGCCGTTCTCGGCGGCATATTTATAGGCCTCGACCGCTTGATCCTTGTGGCCGTTCTTGTAGGCGGAGAAGCCGAACTGGAACACCGCCCACGGGCTCGACTGCGGCTTGACCCCGGTCTTGTCGTCGAACACCTTGTCGTCGAAGGCCATGACCTGCCCGACGGCGCCCAAGGTCGCCACCGCGACCAGTGCCGGCAAGAGAAATGACCTCAACACCTCAAATGTCCGCATAGCAGTGTGTTTCTTTTGCACCGCCCGGATGGGTGACCGCGCCGTCGCGGGCCGACCCTACGGTCTGCGCATATTTCCAGATCGCACCGGACTGATAGTCGGTCTTGCGCGCCTTCCATTTCTTGGCCCGGGCCGCCAGCTCGGCATCCGACAGCGCCACCTCGATCGTGCCGTTCACGGCGTCGATAGAGATCACGTCGCCATTCTTGATGAGCCCGATCGGCCCGCCGACCGCCGCCTCCGGCCCGACATGGCCGATGCAGAAACCACGTGTAGCACCGGAAAAACGGCCGTCGGTGATCAGCGCCACTTTGCCGCCCATGCCCTGGCCGTAGAGCGCTGCCGTCGTCGACAGCATCTCGCGCATGCCCGGACCGCCCCGCGGCCCCTCGTAGCGGATGACGAGAACCTCGCCCTCCCGGTAATTGCGCTGCGTGACCGCTTCGAAGCACTCCTCTTCCGAATCGAAGCAGCGCGCCGGGCCTGAGAATTTCAGCTCCGACATGCCGGCGATCTTCACGATCGCGCCTTCGGGGGCGAGGTTGCCCTTCAAGCCCACAACGCCGCCTGTCTTGGTGATTGGCCGATTGGCGGGACGCACAACATCCTGGCTCTCATTCCAGGCAACGTGCTCCATGTTTTCGGCCAAAGTGCGGCCAGTGACCGTCATGCAGTCGCCGTGAAGATAGCCGTGGTCGAGCAGCGTCTTCATCAAGAGCGGAATGCCGCCGGCCTCGAACATGTCCTTGGCGACATATTTGCCGCCGGGCTTGAGGTCGGCGATATAGGGCGTCTTTTCGAAAATCGCCGCCACGTCGAAGAGGTCGAACTTGATACCCGCCTCATGCGCGATCGCCGGCAGATGCAGTGCCGCGTTGGTCGAGCCGCCGGTGGCCGACACGACCGTCGCGGCATTCTCCAAAGCCTTGCGGGTAACGATGTCGCGCGGCCGGATGTTTTTCGCGATCAGCTCCATGACCTTTTCGCCGGAGGCGAAATTGAACCGGTCGCGCATTTCGTAGGGCGCAGGCGCGCCGCAGGAATAGGGCAAGGCCAGCCCGATCGCCTCGGCGACCGTAGCCATGGTGTTGGCGGTGAACTGGGCGCCGCACGAACCTGCCGACGGACAGGCCGCCTGCTCGATCTCGAGCAGCTCGGCATCGGAGATCGTGCCGACCGAATGCTGCCCGACCGCCTCGAACACATCCTGCACGGTGATCTGCCTTCCGCGGTAGCTGCCGGGCAGGATCGAACCGCCATAAATGAAGATCGACGGCACGTTGAGCCGCACCATCGCCATCATCATGCCGGGCAGCGACTTGTCGCAGCCGGCAAGCCCGACCAGAGCGTCATAGCAATGGCCACGCATGGTGAGCTCGACTGAATCGGCGATCACCTCGCGCGACACCAGGGACGACTTCATGCCCTGGTGGCCCATGGCGATACCGTCCGTGACGGTGATGGTGCAGAATTCGCGCGGCGTGCCATTGGCGGCCGCGACGCCCTTCTTCACCACCTGCGCCTGGCGCATCAGCGAGATGTTGCAGGGTGCGGCCTCGTTCCAGCAGCTGGCGACGCCGACGAGCGGCTGCGCGATCTCGGCCGCCGACAGTCCCATGGCGTAAAGGTATGAACGATGTGGTGCGCGCGCCGGACCTTCGGTCACGTAGCGGCTGGGCAGCTTGGCCTTGGAGATTGCCTTGGCGTCCATCGTCGTCCTTGCCGCACACCCCGCGGCCGGTCCCATCGCCGGGCCAACCTGGCACGCATCCCGAGACCTATTCGAGTTGCTCCGGGTTTATGGCGGGAAATGGGCAGTTCCCTCGGCTAGCCTTTTAGCTTCGGGGTTGTTCATAAACTGTTGCTGAAACGTCACAATCGTCTGAAGCGCCGGCTGTGCAGCTAATTTGCAACACAGGATCGGCCAACCAGCCCAGGCCGTTGATTGCCCGATAGAAAAAGGCCGGGCGGTGCCCGGCCTCAGACTGCTGACGAACCCCGTCGATTTTCGGCGGGGTTTTGTTTTGCAGATTGATTGCGCTTGGGAAATTGGTGGCGGGAGCGGATGTCAGGAGGCCGCCGACGCAGATTTGGCCTCAGGCGAGGACCGGTTTGGGCTTTGGCCAGAGGCTGATTGCGATCTTTTTCATGTTCTGGGCGGCGGCTGCGATCAGGCACTGGCAGGCGACGCGGGTTCGCCCTCGGAAGCGGGCGTAGCGATGGCCGAACAGCTGCTTGGCATCGGCGAAGGATCGCTCGACCGTCTCCTTGCGACGCCGGTAGATGGCCTTGCCCCAAGCCGTGAGCCGGTTGGCATCGACGCGCTCGCGTTGATCCTGCCAGACATGGCGTGTGATGGTGCGCTCGGCCTTGGCGTTTGAGGTGCAGGAGGCCAGCAGCGGACAGTCGCGGCAGATGGCCGGATCGCTTCTGTAATGACGATACCCGCCGCGATCGGTGCTGGCGTAGGTGAGCAACTGGCCCTGCGGACAACGATAGCCGTCCCGATCCGGTTCATGGACGAAGGCGCTCTTCCTCATCTTGCCGGGCCTTGGCGGGGTCGGGTTGCGATAGCCGATGACGCTCCGGATGTTCCTGTCCTCCAGCCCCTTGGCGATGCCTGGCGTGGCATAGCCGGCATCCAGCCCCGCCGCCGCCACAGCGAAGCCGAAGCGCTCCACCTGGCGGTCGAGCCGGCCAAGATAGACGATCGAGTCATGCATGTTGACCGGCGTGGCGAAGGTATCGGTGATGATGCCGCAACGACCGTCCACCGTGCGGTGATCGAGATAGAAGAAGCCCTTCGGCTTGCCCTCGCGCACCATGTAGCCGGCCTCCGGATCGGCGCGCGAGACCTTGGTCTGCTTGACCGGCGGCTTGCGCTCTTTCTGCTTCAGCGGCTTCTGGCCATGCAGCGCCCGTTCCGTCTCGATGGCGCGGTCGAGCTCGCCCCAGTAGTCGGCACGCGACTTGGCGACCATGGCCAGGTCGTATTTGCCCTTGTTGGCGTTGGCCTTCAGGTGCGTGCTGTCGGTATACAGCACCGTCCCGTCCACCAGCCCCGCAAGGATCGCCTGCTCCACGATGCGGTCGAAGATCGCCTGCGCGATCGTCTCGTCCTGGTAGCGCCGCCGACGGTTTTGCGACAGCGTCGAGGCGTCGAACACCTTGTCGGTCAGCTTCAGCCGCAGGAACCAGCGGTAGGCGACATTGACCTCGATCTCGCGCACCAATTGCCGCTCCGAGCGCACCCCGAACAGGTAGCCGATGAACAGCGCCTTGAACATCAAGGTCGGGTCCAGCGGCGGGCGGCCATTGTCGGCGCAGTACAATGGCGCCGTCAGATCGTGGATGAACGAGAAGTCGATCGATCTTGCGCAACAGATGATCGGCCGGAACCAGCTGATCCAACGTGACCATCTCAAGCGCGGTCTGTTCAGGGGCGGGTCGCTTCAACATGACCCAGTGAATCAAAAACCCCCGGCAAACGCCAGGGGTTTGTCAGCAGTCTGAGGCCGGGCGGTGCCCGGCCTTCTTCGCGGAATTGCGGGAGCGACTTAGAACTTGATCTTTATGCCACCCGAGATCGCTGTGACCAGATCGTTGCCGAAGTCGTAGCTGACGTCCGTACCGGCCACATAGCCATTCTCATCGGTCAACGTACCGGAGTGACCGCTCGTCATGACGCCGATAGCACCTGCCAGGCGAATCTCGATGTTCGGCTTCGGGGTATAGGCAACGCCGCCGCCAAGGGTCCAGGTGTCGGTCTGCGAGCCGTAGCCGTGGGAGGTGCCACGGTCCCAGGTCAGTTGGCCGGCCGCGGCCCACTGATCGTTGAACTTGTGACCGATACCCCCAGAAATTGTCCAGCCGTCGCGATACATAAGGTCAAGAGACGTCAGCCGGATCGGAAACGGCGAAACAGTGGTGCAGGCGGCAAGTCCCTGCGAGGCTTGCGAACAGATCGGAATGCTCTGCAGTAAGCTCCAGTTGACCCACTTGATCGAGCCGAAGGCCAGCCAACCGGGTGCAATGCCCGATTGCAACTTCAATTCCACCGTATCCGGCATGTATTGCGTGGGGGCGTAGATTGCTGTGGTGCCCTGCCCGAGATTGGTCAGGTCAAGCGTACCCGAGATATTGTCGAGCTTGACCTTGGAATTGTAGACGAGGCTGGCGCGTAGGGCGATATCCGGAATTTCGTAAGCGATACCGGCGCGCCAACCCCAGCCGCTGCTATCCAGATCAACACGGCCGGTGCCCTGGAAATCGGGAACCAGTGGCGACACCAAGCTCTCTTTGAAGCCATAGACTTCCTGGTAAAATACGCCGCCAATGAAGCGAAGCTGGCCCTTACCGACGTCCATCTTGTAAGAGCACGTACCCGCGTAGTTGTTGCTCTTGATGTCGGTTTCCATGTTGGATTGGGCACCAGCCCAGAGGCCCGGAGCGGTATGCGCTCCCCACGGCTGCGAATAGTCGACCATGCAGTCGACGCCAGGGACAAGCTGTGCCTTGACGCCGATGCGCGGCACCCAATAGTCCTCACTGTCCTTCGCAGTACTGCCAAGCGCGGTCACATTGCCGTCGCTCGGGTCGGTATCCACCGCGTTCTTGAGCTTGCGGCTGGGCATCACATAAGTTGCTTCCGCTTCCGTCACGAACGGCGCCGGATCGAACAGCAGGTCGATGTCATAGCCGCCGCGCTCAATGCCGCCGGCATGCGCCGGGTGCATCGCCGATCCGATCAAAGCCAGCGAGAAGCACCCTGCCCCCAGCAGTGCTTTGAGCCGCAAAACGTTCATGGAAATCCCTCCCCGAAACACGAAGTGGGGCAAGCTAGAACCAATTCAGGTTAACGGCGCAACAACGAATTCGTGAGCTGTACATGTACACCTTGACAGCTCGTATTTTCGCCATGGTCATCGACCGCCCATTGAGCCTAAAAGCGGCTCACTCGGCATCGGCGCGAGAGAAAAAATTGCAAAAACGGTCCGAAACAGCTCAAAAACGGGCCATTTTGAACGGAATAGGCCCCATTGTTACATTACGGCAACAATGGGGCCAAAACTTTCCGTTTACGTCAAAATTAACCCAACGGCAGGCCCTTATGCGAGTGTAGTGACGCTTCGTAAAGCGCCCTCCAGCGGAGCCGAATCTTGCCGGTCACCCGGCGTCTCGGACCCTGGTCAGGGCGACTGAAAGCTTCTCTTGCGCCTCGCGATATTCGGCGAGCTTTTCGCGCTCTGCCTCGACCACCTCCTGCGGCGCGTTGGCGACGAACTTCTCGTTGGAGAGCTTCTTGTGCAGGCGGGCGATCTCCTCGGTCACCTTGGCCAGTTCCTTCTGCAGCCGCGTTGCTTCGGCCTGAAGGTCGATCAGGCTGCCGAGCGGCAGACAGACGGTCGCTTCGTTGAGAACGATCTGGGCCGAGCCTTTCGGCGGCGCATCGACCAGCGCGATGTCGCCGACGCGCGCCAGCCGCTTGATGGCCTGGGCGTGGCGATCCAGCCTTTCCTGCGTGATGGCATTGGCGCCGATCACCACCAGCGGCGCGATCGCCGCCGGCGGCACGTTCATTTCCGAGCGCACCGAGCGAATGCCGGAGACGAGCTCGACCAGCCAGTTGATGTCGGCGGCAGCCTCGTCATCCTCGAAATCGGGCGCGGGCCAGGCGGCGTGGCAAAGCAGGGAGGAGCGTTCCTTCCCCTCGCCCGCGGTCTGCGCCCACAGCTCCTCGGTCATGAACGGCATCATCGGGTGCAGCAGCTTGTAGATCTCGTCCAGCACGAAGGCGACACAGGCCCGGCTCTCCGCCTTGGCCGCCTCGTCCGTGCCAATGAACACCGGCTTAAGCAGTTCCAGATACCAGTCGCAGAACAAGTTCCAGACGAAGCGATAGGCGGCGCCCGCCGCCTCGTTGAAGCGGTAGGTGGTGATGCCCTCCGTGATCGCCCGCGCCGCCCGCGTCAGCTCGGTCAGGATCCAGCGGTTGACCGCGAGCTTGGCGTCGTGCAGCCAGAAATCGTCGTTCCTGGCGACCTCGTTCATTTCGGCGAAGCGCGTGGCGTTCCAGAGCTTGGTCCCGAAATTGCGGTATCCGGCGATACGCGCCGGGTCGAGCTTCACGTCGCGCCCCTGCGCCGCCATCACCGTCAAGGTGAAGCGCAGCGCGTCGGCGCCATACTCGTCGATCAGGTCGAGCGGGTCGATGACGTTGCCTTTCGACTTCGACATCTTCTGCCCGTTCTTGTCGCGCACCAGCGCATGAACATAGACCGTGTGGAACGGCTCCTCGTTCATGAAATGCAGGCCCATCATCATCATCCGGGCCACCCAGAAGAAGATGATGTCGAAGCCGGTCACCAGCACGTCGGTCTGGTAGTAGGTCTTCAGCTCCGGCGTCTGGTCAGGCCAGCCGAGCGTCGAGAACGGCCACAGCGCCGAGGAGAACCAGGTGTCGAGAACGTCCTCGTCGCGCGTCAGGATCTCGCCCGGCTTGAAATTCTCAAGCTTGTCCTCGACCCAGGCCTTCCACGGGCCTTCCAGTGCCAAATAATATTCGACCGCCGCAGCCAGCGCCTCCTCTTCGGTCTTCTCGACGAAGACGCGTCCGTCCGGCCCGTACCAGGCCGGAATCTGGTGCCCCCACCACAGCTGCCGCGAGATGCACCAGGGCTGGATGTTCTCCATCCAGTCGTAATAGGTCTTCTCCCAGTTCCTCGGCACGAAGTTCGTGCGGCCCTCGCGCACAGAGGCAATGGCCGGCTTGGCGAGCTCCGCCGCGTTGACGTACCACTGGTCGGTGAGGAACGGCTCGATCGGCACGCCGCCGCGATCGCCATGCGGCACGGTGTGGCGATGCGGCTCGACCTTTTCCAGGAAGCCGCCCGCTTCCATCAGCTCGACGATCTTCTTGCGCGCCACGAAGCGATCCAGCCCGTCGAGCTCATCCCAGACGGCCTGGCGCTGCGGCGTCACTTCAAGACCTGCAAGGAACTCCTCGTTATCCTTGAGCTTGATGTAGGCTTCGACGGTCAGGATGTTGATCGCCGGCAGCTTGTGGCGCTTGCCGACCTCAAAGTCGTTGAAGTCATGCGCCGGGGTGATCTTGACCGCGCCGGAACCCTTTTCCGGATCCGAAGACTCATCCGCCACAACCGGTATCCTGCGGCCGACGATCGGCAGGATGACGTTCTTGCCGACCAGGTCGCGAAACCGCTCGTGGTCGGGGTGCACCGCCACCGCCGTGTCGCCCAGCATGGTTTCCGGGCGCGTCGTGGCGACGGTGATGAATGTCTGCGGATTCTCGGGATCGAACGCCAGGCCTTCGACCGGGTAGCGGAAATGCCAGAGATTGCCGTTGACCTCATGCTGCTCGACCTCGAGGTCGGAAATGGCCGTCAACAGCTTCGGATCCCAGTTCACAAGGCGCTTGTCCTTGTAGATCAGCCCCTCCTTGTAGAGGGTGACGAACACCTCCAGCACCGCCTTGGACAGACCCTCGTCCATGGTGAAGCGCTCTCGGCTCCAGTCGGCCGAGGCACCGAGCCGCCTCAGCTGATTGAAGATGGCGCCGCCGGATTCGGCTTTCCACTCCCAGACCTTTTCGATGAACTCCTCGCGCGTCAGGTCGCGGCGATGGATCTGCCTCTCCATCAGCTGCCGCTCGACCACCATCTGCGTGGCGATGCCGGCATGATCCATGCCCGGCTGCCACAGCACATTCTTGCCGCGCATGCGCTCGAACCGCACCAGGATATCCTGCAGCGTGTTGTTGAGCGCGTGCCCCATATGCAGCGAGCCCGTAACGTTCGGCGGCGGGATGACGATGGTGAAGGCTTCCGCCCCTTCCTCCGCGCCGGCGCCGGCGCGGAACGCATCGGCCTCTTCCCAGATTTTGGCGATCTTCGGCTCGACGGTCTTGGCGTCGTAGGTTTTATCAAGCATGGAGGAAGTCCGAACTGTCGGGAACAAGCGTCCGGTGTAAATCGGAAGCTCTTGGCCGAGTCAACCGCGAGAAGGATGGGCCTGCCTTGCCCAGATAGGCTTGCGGCGATCAGCGGCAAGCCCATGCCTCATCGCGAGACAAGTCGCGCGGCCGCATTTTCGCGAAAATAAAAGCACCGCCCGACGGCGGCGCTTTTACGATGAAAGCTCAGACGAAATCACTGCGCGCCGCGCGCCACGCGCTCGATTTCCTCGCGCACCAGTCGTTCGACCAGGGTCGGGAGGTTGTTGTCGAGCCAGTCCTGCAGCATCGGCCGCAGCATCTCCTCGGCCATCTCGTCGAAGCTCTTCTTGCTGCGGCTGGCGAAGGCATCGGAAAGCTCGCCGAAGGCCGCCGCGACCTGACGGCCCGCATGCTCGGACAGGATTGCCGGCCGGGCTGGCGGCAGGTCGGCCGAGGATGGCGCCGAAACGTTGTCGGGCGCCGCGGTTTCGGCCGTGGGCGCGGCAAGATCCTCCTCGTCGATCTCGACTTCGCGCGCCACTTCCGGAGTTGCTACCTTCGCCTTGACGGAACTTCCGCCAACGGCGGCGATCTCGCGCCGCCAATCGGCGACGATGGTATCGGCACTTTGCGGCACGCTCGCCGCGCTCCCCGCAACCGCCGGGGTGTCCGGCTCCGCGGCTGCCCTGGCCCCGACTTCCGCCAGGGTGGTGGGAGCAGGCGCGGTCTTCACC
>NZ_RZST01000237.1:0-9424 GCF_003997575.1 Mesorhizobium sp. M1A.F.Ca.IN.022.07.1.1 | reverse complement strand
CGCCAGGGGCGCCGATGTGCCGCGCTGGATGCGGCTCGGCTGGCCGGCTTTCGCGGCCGTTTTCCTGCTCGTCGTCTGGTCCGATCCGGGACCGGCGAACTCGGGATGGGAGTGGGCGCACTGGGCGCTGGTGCAGGTGCTGCCGCTGGTGCCGCTGGTGGCGATTGTCGCCGCCTGCTCCAACGGCCTCGGCGGCAGGCTCGGCAAGCTGTCCGAACTGCCGCCGCTGCTTTTCCTCGGCCGCATCAGCTACGGCGTCTATCTCTACCACCCGATCCTTCTCGCCTACGCCGTCAAGGCGCAGCCCTGGATCCCGCTCAACGTGTCGGAGCAAGGGCCTGGCCGCTTCCTTGTCGCAGGCGCCGCCACGCTGCTTGTCGCCTCGCTCTCCTGGGCGCTGTTCGAAAAGCCGCTCAACAGTCTCAAGCGCTATTTCCCCTATGTCGCGCGGCCGCGCGCGGGCATCGCGGGCGAGACAAGTTGGGTCGGCCCGCCGGCCGGGGTATCCGCGCTGGACCTGCAGCAAACCGAGGCGCGACGATGATGGCAAGCGCCACTCCCCTCATCTCCGTGCTGCTGCCGGTCTACAATGCCGAGCCCTATGTCGGCGCTGCAATCCAATCGATCCTGCGGCAGGATTACAGCCGGCTCGAGATCATCGCCATCGACGACGGTTCGACCGACCGGTCGCTGGAGATCCTCGACCGCTGCCGCAAGGCGGACAGCCGCGTATCCATTGTTTCGCGCGAGAACCGCGGTCTCGTCGCCACCCTCAATGAGGGGTTGGCGAGCGCGCAAGGCGAGCTCGTCGCGCGCATGGACGCCGACGACTTCGCCTATCCCTGGCGGCTGTCGCGCCAGGCGGCGCTGTTTGCAACGCGTCCCGAGATCGGCTTCTGCGGCTCGATCGTCGACATGCTGGTGCGTGGGCGTATCGCGCCCGGCAGGCTCGACCCGGTGTTCCGCCTCGACCTTGCCGTGCTCGCGAAATTCTTCACGATCTTCATGCACCCGACCGTGGTCTACAACCGCCGGGTGATCGGCGAGGCCGACCTTCATTACGACGCCGCCTACCGGCATGCCGAGGATTTCGACCTCTTCCGCCGGCTCGCCGACCGTTATCCGGCGGCCCTGATGGAGGAGAGCCTGCTGGTCTACCGCGTGCATTCCGGCAGCGTGACCAGCCGGCATGTGAAGGAGATGCGGCGCACACATCTCAGGATCGTGGGCGAAAACCTCGAGCGCGAGGGTCTGACAGACGATACCAAGGACCTGCGCGCGATCGGCGATCAAGTCTCCTTCGCGACGGTGGCCGGGGTAGCAGCCTTCATCCGCGCGCTGGAAGAGCGGATTACCGCGCTGCCCGCGGCGGTGCGCCCGAGCTTCGAGGCCGGCGCGCTCAACCTCTTCTATTTCCTCTACCAGCTCGTCAACGACGAGGAGCAACCCGCGCTGACGCATGAGCTTTTGACGCTTTCCGCGAAATGGAACGCGATCCGCCGCCGCGAGCAATATGCGTTGCGCCCCGGGGCCTGGGCACCGTGGCTCAGCCAGGCTTCGATGTGGGCCGGCAAGCAGGCCGACAGGCTCGCCTACCGCTTCAAATCCACGCCGGCGGCATCGGTGCTGGCGCCTTACAGGATGGAGGCGGCATGAGCAGCTTTGGCCGCGTCCACTCGCCGGCGGTGGAAATCGGCGAAAGCCGGCGCGACAGCCAATCTCCCCTCACAAGCAGGGAGGTCAGCAGCCTCAGCGCTGAGCCCTCTCCATGAACGACGCGCGCCATCCCCTGCCGCGGCACCCGGCCCTGCCCGCGCCTCCCTGGCCCAGGCAGCGGCCGCAGGTCTCCTTCATCGTCTGCACGCGTGACCGCGCGGCGGTGCTGGAAGCCTGCATCGATTCGATCCGTGCCGCCTGTCTTGCGCATCCCGCCTTCGCCGCCGAACTGGTGGTGGTCGACAACGGCTCGCGCGACGGCACGGCGGAATATCTTTCCCGGATCGCCGCGAGCTCCGACATTCCACTTACGGCGATCTCAGAGCCGCGGCCCGGGCTGGCGGCGGCGCGCAATGCGGGGCTGGCGCGGGCGCGCGGGCACGTGCTGGTCTTCAACGACGACGACTGCAGGCTCGACCGCAACTACCTCGCCGACCTCCAACGGCATTATGGAAGCGGTGAGAAATGGCTGATCCGCGGCGGCCGCGTCGAACTCGGCGATGCGCGCGACCTGCCCTTCACCATCAAGCGCTGCGACGAGCGCCAGCGGCTGACGCCCGCCGTGCATCCGGGCGGCTTCGTGCTCGGCTGCAACATGACCATGCATCGCGACGTCGCCGCTCGCATCGGCCCCTTCGACGAACGCTTCGGCGCCGGCGGGCCGCTGCGCTCGGCGGAAGACACCGACTACCTGGTGCGCGCCATGCTCGCCGGCATGGCGGTGGAATATGTGCCCGACATGACGATCTTCCATCACCACGGCCGGCGTGGCCGCAAGGCGATCGATCGGCTGCACCGCGACTATCATTTCGGCAATGGCGCGCTGTGTCTCAAGCATTTCCGCTGGGCGCCATGGCTGCTTCGCCATTTCTACTGGGCGGCGCGTGCCGCCACGCGCGAGCTGATCGGCGGCCCGCGCTTCGACCAGGATCTCAGGCTCTCGCACTGGCCGATCGTTTTGATGAACCTCGCGGGCGCGGCGAAATTCATGGCGCTCGTGCTGGCGGGGCGGCCCGATCGGCAGCCGCGGCGCGCTGAGGATGCGGCCGAGGCCAGTGCGGAGGCCGGCACGCCATGAGCGGGCACCCGACACTGGCGATGCTGCGGCGGGCGATCGGCCGCCGTCAGCTCGGCCTGCTGCCCGTCGTGGTCGCGCTCGGGCTTGCCAGTGCTGCGCTCGAAGGCTTCGGCATCGGGCTGATCATTCCGCTGCTCGGCATCATCATGGGACATGGCGAGGCGACCGGCATGGCCGGACTCTCCGCCCTGCTGCAGAAGGTCGGCGCCGGGCTCGGCGAGCGCGAGCGGCTGATCGCGATTTCGGCCGCGATCCTCGGCTCGATCCTGCTCAAGAACCTGCTTGCCTTCGCCAATGCGGTGCTGACCGCGCATATCTACGGCAAGGCCGGTCAATCGATCCGCGGCGCGCTCGCCGAACGCCTGCTCAGCGTCGGCTATCCGTTCTTCCTGAAGGAGAGCCCAGGGCGGCTGCTCAACATCATCTCCAACGAATCCTGGCGGGCGTCGGACGCCATGCAAGGGGTGCTGGGCGCGATCGTCAGCGCCTCGGCGGCGGTTATCCTGCTTGCCTTCCTGCTGCTCTTATCCTGGCAGATGACGCTGCTGGTGATGCTCGGCCTGGCGCTGGTGCAAGCGGCACATATGGTGCTGTCGGCCCATCTCAAGGGCCCGAGCCGCAGCGTCGCGGCCCGCAACAGCGCTTTAGCCTCGCAGATGCTGCACCTGGTGCATGCCGGCCGTCTCATCCGCATCTTCGGCCAGGAGGCGCGCGAGAAGGCGGCGTTCGAGAAGGCATCGGACAGCGTGCGGCGGGCGGCCTTCACGCTTTCTAAACGCCAGGGCGCGCTGGCGCCGCTCACCGAAGTGCTGCACGCCGTGCTGTTCCTGGCGGTGGTGATCGGCGCCTGGCTTGCCGGCTTGAGCTTCCCGCTGGTCGCCGCCTTCCTCATCCTGCTTTACCGCCTGCAGCCGCATGTGCGCGCGCTGCAGATGACCTGGAGCCAGCTGCAGGGGCTTTCCGGCTCGCTGGAGGAGGTGAGCTGGCTGCTCGACCCCGAGGGCAAGCCCGCGCCGCCCACGGGCAGCCGCCCGTTCGCGGGACTCGGCGAGAAGATCGCCTTCGAGGGCGTCAGCTTCAGCTATGCCAATGAGGAGCAGCGCGCGGCGGTGCTGCATGCGGCGAGCTTCGACATCGTGAGCGGCCGCTCGACGGCGCTGATCGGCCGCTCCGGCGCCGGCAAGACGACCATCGTCAACCTGCTCTGCCGCTTCGTCGAGCCCGATGGCGGCCGCATCCTCGTCGACGGCGCGCCGCTCGGCGAGATCGACCCGGCCCAATGGCGGGCGCACATCGCTTTGGCCAGCCAGGAGCTGGAGCTGGTCGACGGCACCATCCTCGACAACATCACCTACGGCAAGGACACGGCCAGCGCGGAAGAGGCGCGCCGCGCGGCCAAGCTCGCCGAGGCGCATGGCTTCATCGAGACACTGCCGCAGGCCTACCAGACGGTGGTCGGCTATCGCGGCGTCAACCTGTCGGCCGGGCAAAGGCAGCGCATCGCGCTGGCGCGAGCGCTGCTGCGCGACCCCGACATTTTGATCCTCGACGAAGCCACAAATGCGGTGGACGGGCTCTCGGAAGCGGCAATCGTGGAAACGCTGAAATCGCGCGCCGGCCGCCGCACCACGATCGTCATCAGCCATCACCACTCGACCATCGCGTTCTGCGACGACCTGGTGATCCTGGAGCATGGGCGGGTGAAGAAGCAGGCGCCGTTCGCGGAACTGGCGGCGCGCAGCATGGATGAGCTGTACCAGCCGGAGTGAGGGCTTTCTTTGCGAGGGAAGTGGCGAAGGTTGGCGCGAGACACCCCCCTCTGCCCTGCCGGGCATCTCCCCCGCAAGGGGGGAGATTGGCAGCTCCGGCTGCCGCGCTCTTCATGCTCCGTCGGAAGTTGGCGAAAGCGGCGACGACATCTGATCTCCCCCTTGCGGGCCCTTGCGGGGGAGATGTCCGGCAGGACAGAGGGGGGTGCTGTCCCGCCGGCGCTAAACCAGCTTCACCCCGCCATCGCGAGCGGCGCGGCGCTCTTGTTGGGGATCTGGATGTCGATCTCCAGCGTCGACATGGTGGCGCCGCGATCCATCGAGACCTGGAGATAGTCCTGGTCGATCTGCACATGCTTGGCAATGACGGCCATGATCTCCTCGCGCAGGATGGAGACGAGGTCTGGCTGGCCACGGCTCTGGCGTTCATAGGCGAGCAGCAGCTGCAGCCGCTCGCGCGCCACAGGCGCACTGGTGCGCCGCTTGAAGAGGTCGAGAATGCTCATGCCGCCCTCCTTCCGAGAAGCCGTTCGAGGAAACCCTTGCGCTCGAAGGGGACGACCACCGGCAGGTCCTCGCCCTCCAGGCGCCGTGCCGCTTCGAGGTAGGCCTTGGCGGCGGTGTTGATCGGCTCGCTGAGCGTCACCGGCGCGCCGAGGTTGGAGGCCCTGAGCACATCCTGGCTTTCCGGGATGATGCCGAGCAGCGGCGTCGAAAGGATCTCCAGCACGTCGTCGATCGACAGCATCTCGCCGCGCGAGGCGCGCGTCGCGTCATAGCGCGTGACCAGCACGTGCTTCTGGATCAGCTCGCCCTGCTCGGCCTTCATGGTGCGGGCGTCGAGCAGGCCGATGATGCGGTCGGAATCTCGCACCGACGACACTTCCGGGTTGGTGACGATGACCGCCTCGTCGGCGAAGCGCATGGCAAGCTGGGCGCCGCGCTCGATGCCGGCCGGGCTGTCGCAGAAGACATAGTCGAACACCGAGCGCAGCCGGGCGATGACTTCGGCAACGCCCTCCTCGGTCAGCGCGTCCTTGTCGCGCGTCTGCGAGGCCGGCAGCAGATAGAGCGTCTCCAGCCGCTTGTCGCGGATCAGCGCCTGCGACAGTTTTGCGGTGCCCTGGATAACGTTGACGAGGTCGAACACCACGCGGCGCTCGGCGCCCATGATGAGGTCGAGATTGCGCAGGCCAACGTCGAAATCGACCAGCGCAACCTTCTTGCCGGTCTTGGCCACGGCAGCGCCGAGCGCGGCCGTCGAGGTTGTCTTGCCGACGCCCCCCTTGCCCGAGGTGACCACGACTACCTTGCCCATATATCCAGCCTCCGTTGGCGATTTTTATTCTCTGGCCGTGCCGGGCACGGCGGACTCATGAAGGACAATGGCACGCGAAACCGGTCCGAAGCTTGCGCGGCCAAAGACTCAGCCGAGCGGCACCACGCACAGCGCATCGTTTTCGAGGAAGGCCTGCACCGCCTTGCCGCGCGAAACGCCTTCCATCTCCTCGGCCGTGGTGTACCAGCCGTCGACGGCGAGCAGCTCGGCCTCATTCTTGCGGCAGAAGATGCGCGCCGATGTGTTGCCTTCCGAGCCGGCGATCGCCCGGCCGCGCAGCGTGCCGTAGACATGGATCGAGCCGCCGGCGACGATTTCCGAGCCGGACGCGACCGAGCCCAGCACGATGACGTCGCCATGCGGATGAAAGACCGACTGCCCCGAGCGGATCGGCGCCTTGATCATCAGCGTGCCGGCGGAAGGCTCGTGCCGTGCCGGTACAGCACCCTGCCCCGACCCGGCCGGTTCCGACTTGGCTGCTTCGGCGGCTCGCGCGTTCTGCGCATCGAGCTTCGCCAGTTCATCCTGCGGCGCCCTCATTTGCCCCGGCTGCACGTCCTCGACCGTAGCCGTCTCGACCGTGATCTCTTCCGCCTTCGCCTTGCGCGCGGCCCTGCCCAGCAACCCCTCGGCGGTCGCCTCCTTGGCGCCGGCGAGCAGCGGCGGCAAATCGGGGCCGAGCTCGGCGCCCTCGAGCTCGATCGCATAGACGCGGATGCCGCGCCGGGCGAGCGTGCCGACAAGTGCAGCGATCTCCTCCGGGCCCGGCTTCAAAGTATTGAGATCCAACACTACCGGGCGGCCGTTGAAATAGCCCGGCGAGTTGCCGATCCAGTGATCGAGCCCCTCCAGCCACTCGTCGATCGGCGCCTCCGGCGTCAGCGTGAAAGCGACGAAGGAGCGGGCGCGGAAGCGGATGGATTTGTTGTGCAAAGGGGCGGCGAAGGTCACGGCCAGACGAATCCTTACTCAATGGTTAAAGGGTGCCGGGCGAATGGTTAACAAAAGGTTAATTTTGCGGGTGGCGGCCGCTGAGGAACTGGCGCGGCTAAGTTTTGTGGCGGGGTGGTCACAGTGCCTGCCCCCGTGTCTAACCAGCACACAATTCGACACGAGGCGTGAGCTGGTAGGAGATGCTCAGCGGGGCTAGCGGGCCAACAATCTGCTCGGCATTTCGGAGCTTGTCGGCGGCAGATGAAGATCTGTATTTCGGCGCTTTCATCGGCGCCGGGCGGAAGCCCGCTATAGGAGTCGGGCGGCTCAGGCGCAATTAGTCGCCCGGAAGCTTTCAGGACAACGGCCTTCGATAATATTATTTCGCATCGCCTTGTCGCCGCTGCGGTTAAGCGCTATGTTTTTCAAATCGAACTTGTTGAACGAACGTTGTTTCTGCGCCTTGGCGCCCTGACGATCTTCCCTCTCAATTTCGAAGACTGCGACGTTTGGCACGCAGCCAGGCGGCGATGATTTGCGTCGATTTGAAAGGAAAATCGTATGACTACTGGAACCGTGAAGTTTTTCAACGCCACGAAAGGCTTCGGCTTCATCGAGCAGGGCAATGGGCAGCCGGACGTGTTCGTCCATATCTCCGCCGTCGAGCGCGCCGGAATGCGCTCGCTAGCGGAGGGCCAGAAGGTGAGCTTCGACATCGTGAAGAACCAGCGAAACGGCAAAAGCTCGGCGGAGAATATCCAGGCGGGCTGATGCCGTGCATCCATGGCCTTTGACCGCGGATGTACCGGCATTGGCCTTGGAGCACTTTGATCTTGCGGATGTCTTCGTCCCGAAACCGGCTCCCGATTTCGGGCAACATGTTTTGGGATTTTACGCATGTCTTCCCCTAACCGGTTTCCGATTTTGGGAGATATGCTTTGGAAGGTCGGGCTTGCCCGGCCTTCTTCATTTCAAATTGCGAGGTAGACCATGGCCGAAACCAGTGTGTTCAAGCCGAAGGGCGACGCCAAGAGCGAAGCCACCACGAAGACGGCGCGCACGATAATCGAGGGCGAAGCGGCAGCGCGGCAGGCAAAGACGGAACGGCTCCGCGCGGCCAGGCTCGCCCGCGGGCCGGTTGAAGCGGAGCCAAAGAAGAAGCCGGCAAGGCGAAAATAGCGACGGAGGTCTTGGGGAAGTCCACTTCTCCCGACGCGATTCGACTCGACTTCCCGCGGCTGGGAATCGCCGATCCAATTCCCTTCAGCCGAACTATCCCAAAGGCCGGATGGCCGGGCCGTTGAGGACAGTCCCGTCCGGCGCGAACTGCGAGCCGTGGCAGGGGCAATCCCAGCATTGCTCGGTCGAATTCCAGTGCACGATGCAGCCGAGATGCGTGCAACTGGCCGAATGCCGGTGCAGCTTGCCGTCGCGATCGCGGCACACGGCGAACTTGCTCAAGCCGTCCTGAAGTATGCCGCCTTCGCCGGGCTCGAGGGCGTCGGCCGACTTGACCTCACCGGGCAGCAAATAGCCGGCAAGGTTCTTCACCGTCGTAAGATTCTCATTGACGTAGTGCGCGAGCGCGGCGGGCGGCGTCCGGTCGGGGGCGTAGACGGCTTCCCAGGAGTTCGATCCGTCCACGATCAGATCGCGGATCAGCAGTCCGGCCAAGGCGCCATGCGTCATGCCCTGGCCGGAGTCGCCGGTGGCGATGAAGACGTTGCCGTTGCCGGGGCTTCGGCCAATGAAGCCGCAAAAGTCGATCGTTTCGAGGACCTGGCCGGACCATCGCGCTCGTTCTCCGCCAAGATCGGGCACCAATGCCCTGATCCAGGCCTCGAGCGCGACAAAGCGCGCCGCGCCGTCATCCGCTTCGCCCGATTTGTGATCGCGGCCGCCGGCTATGAGACAGTCCGTCTTGCCGGGGCCGGGATTGAGGCGGACATAATAATAGGGATCGTCCATATCCCAGTAGAGCGCATCCGGGAGGGTTCCCCTGGCAATATCGAAAGCCATTGCATAGGTGCGGTAAGGCGCCATCTTGCTGTGGATCTTGACCCAGGTGTTGATCGGGGAATTGGTGGCAAACACTGCGTTCGAAGCCGTTACGGTGGAGCCGCCGTCGCATTTCAGGCGAACCTTGTCCCCCTCCTCGATTTCGGTGGCGGCGCTGTCGGCGAATGCCTTGCCGCCTCGTTTCTCGAAATCGGCCAGCAGCGCGCGCAAATATTTCAGCGGGTGGAAGGTCGCCTGGTCTGGATAGCGCAGGATGGGCGCCGATTCATGGCCCTTGAGCGGCACACCCTTGCCATGCTCAGCTTCGGCGCCGATCTTTGCCGCAGCCGCATACTCCTTGTTGCATTCTCTGGCGGCCTCTTTCTCGTCCATCCATGCCGCCGGGAACAGGAAGCCGTCCAGCCGGCGGAAATCGCAGTCGATCTCCAGCGTGGCGACATGGCGTTCGATGCGGTCGACGGCGGCTTGCTGGCTTTCCTGGAATCCGCGCGCCAGAGCCTCGCCGCGCATGTCGATCAGCGCGCTCAAGCCGTCGTCGCAGATGGGTGCCAGATGGGCGGTCGTGCGCGA
>NZ_RZST01000236.1:0-9468 GCF_003997575.1 Mesorhizobium sp. M1A.F.Ca.IN.022.07.1.1 | reverse complement strand
CGCCTCTTCCGCCTCTTCAGCCGCCGCACAATGCGGCCGCGCTTCCTGGTACGCGCTGCATTCCAGAACCGCCTCCGGCGAGCGCATGAACCCCGCCGCGCTGACTGCAGCGCACCGCAGCTTGCCGTTCGGCACGAAGCTCAGGGTCACCAACAAGAACAACGGCCGCAGCGTCGTCGTGCGCATCAACGATCGCGGCCCGTTCGTCCGGGGCCGCGTGCTCGACCTCTCCCGCGGCGCCGCCACCCAGCTCGGCTTCATCGGCTCGGGCCACACCGCAGTCTGCATGGCGCGCGTTTAACATGTCGATGTCCGGCAAGAGGGAGCCGGACATATTTTCTACACATTGCGGCAGCGCACAGTGAGCCGGCTCCGCCATACGTGACGAGTTTTCAACAGTTTGGACCAAAGCAGCATTCGTCACGCCAATTGACGTATTGCATCGCAACAATATCTTGTTAACCTCACTGCGAGACATTCAAGGCTCGGCGCTGCTCGTCGGCCCCTTGGTCGTCAGGCAGCAGCGGGGTTCTTGATGTTCTACCAGCTCTACGAACTGAACCATGCGGCGCTGCAGCCCGCCCGCCTTTACGCAGATGCGGTGCGGTTCTTCTATTCCAACCCGCTCAATCCGGTTTCGCATACGGCGCTCGGCCGCTCGGTCGCGGCAGCCGCGGAACTCTTCGAGCGCACGACGCGCCGCTACGGCAAGCCTGAATTCGGCCTCACCAAGGCGGTGGTCGACTGGAAGAGCGTCGACGTCGCCGAACGAACCGTGTGGTCGAAGCCGTTCTGCAACCTCGTCCGCTTCGAGCGCCAGCTTCCCGCGGACCGCAAGCCCGATCCGAAGCTACTGATCGTGGCGCCGATGTCCGGCCATTATGCGACGCTGCTGCGCGGCACGGTCGAGGCGATGCTTCCTCACGCCGACGTGCACATCACCGACTGGGTCGACGCCCGCATGGTGCCGCTGTCGCAGGGCAGCTTCGATCTCGACGACTATATCGACTATGTCATCGAGATGTTCCATGCGTTGGGTCCCGATACCCATGTGATGGCAGTCTGCCAGCCCTCGGTGCCGGTGCTGGCGGCGGTGGCGCTGATGGAAAAGCGCGGCGACCCCTTCGTGCCGTCAACCATGACGCTGATGGGCGGGCCGATCGATACCCGCCGCAATCCGACCGCGGTCAATCTGCTCGCCGGGGAAAAGGGCACCGACTGGTTTCGCGAGAACGTCATCATGCAGGCGCCCTGGCCGGTGCCCGGATTCGGCCGCGATGTCTATCCCGGCTTCCTGCAGCTTTCGGGCTTCATGAGCATGAATCTCGATCGCCACATCATCGCCCACAAGGACTTCTTCATGCACCTTGTGAAAAACGACGGCGACAGCGCCGAGAAGCACCGTGACTTCTATGACGAATATCTGGCGGTGATGGACCTGACGGCGGAGTTCTACCTGCAGACGGTCGATACGGTGTTCGTCCGCCACGCCTTGCCGAAGGGCGAGATGACGCATCGCGGCGAGGCCGTCGATCCCCGGGCGATCCGCAACGTCGCGCTGTTCACCGTCGAGGGCGAGAACGACGACATTTCCGGGCTCGGCCAGACCCAGGCCGCGCATGAGCTTTGCGTGAACATCCCGGCCGACCGGCAGGCCCACTACATGCAGCCGGCCGTCGGCCATTACGGCGTCTTCAACGGCTCGCGATTCCGGTCGGAGATCGTGCCGCGCATTCTGGACTTCATCTCCAGCTACGGCCGCCAGACCCGCCTGGCGGCGAAGCCGAAGCTGGTCCGTTCCGCCAAGAGCTGAGCGGGAAGCGGACGCGGCTCGGCGCCGCTCAAAGCGCGTGACCTTTCCGTGGAACCAATGTTCAGGGCTGACCGGCGTCCCGACGCCGCTGTTGCCAAACTGCCGCTATGCGGGCCTGGCGGGTAACCATGCCACCAAACTAGCCGTTGTCTTCAATTGACACGGACTGTAAATCCCCCTTAACGTTTCGTTAATAAACAAGGGCGGACCCCGGGGGACAATGACTTCCTCACCGATGGCGCGGATGCTGCGTTTGTGTGCAGTCGCAGGGCTGGCGATCTCGGCCCACTGGGCGGTTCCGGCATGGGCTGCTGGCGCCATGGCCACCGGCGGCCTGACCTCGCAGCCGATCGGACATTATGATTTCTGCAAGACGCATCCGAGCGAATGCAACATTCGCCCGGCCAATCTCGCGCCGGCCAAGCTGACCGATGCTCTGTGGCGCAAGCTGATCAACGTGACCGCCAAGGTCAACGCCGCCGTCAAGCCGATGAGCGATCTCGACAATTACGGCAAGGACGAGGTCTGGACCTATCCGGACAACGGCTTTGGCGACTGCGAGGACTATGTGCTGGAGAAGCGGCGCCAGCTCTACCGCATGGGCATCTCGCTTGCGGATCTCTTGATCACCGTAGTGCGCAAGCCCGACGGCGAAGGCCATTCCGTGCTGACGGTGCGCACCGACAGGGGTGACTACATCCTCGACAATTTGACCGACAAGGTCCAAGCCTGGGACGAGACCGGCTACCGTTATCTCAAGCGCCAGGCGATCGACAACACCGGCCGCTGGGTGTCGATCCGCGATGGCCAGCAGCTGCTGGTCGGCTCGGTGCAGTAGATCTCGGGACCTACCTTCTCAGCGCCGCACGAATCGACGCGCTGAGGCGGCGCAGCTCCGCCTCGTCCAGCTTCTCGATGCTCTCGGCCAGAAGATTGGCCAGTTCGGTCGCGGCCGGCGAGAGGCCCGACGTATCGATCCTGACCCGTGGATGCGAGGTTTCGGCGAGGCGGGCAAGGTCCTCGGCGTCGTCCCAGATGATGTTGAAATAGCCGATGATCTTCTGGATCAGCGTCCAGGTCGGCGCGCCGCGGCGGCCATGCTCGAGCGCCGACAGATAGGCGGCGCTGACGCCGATGGCCTGCGCCATCGCCTTCTGGCTGACGCCGCGCTCGGCGCGCAGCGCCCTCAGCCTTTCGCCGAACGGGGTCACAGTTGCGTCCTCATGGCCGGCATCCTCATGCGCGCGTCCGCCTGAGCCGCACATAGAGCGCGCCCGAGCCGCCATGGTTGCGGGCGGCGTGATCGTGGCTCGAGACCAGGTGCCGGAAAGCCGGGGTCGACAGCCAGTGCGGCACCGAGCGGCGCAGGATGCCGTCGCCGCCGGACGATGAGCCCTTGCCGGTGATGACCAGCACATAGCGGATGCCGCCGGCATGGGCGCGGTGCAGGAAGGTGAGGAGCAGCGAATAGGCCTCGTCCTGCGTCATGCCGTGCAGATCGACTCTGCCCTCGATCGGCAGCCGGCCTTTTTTCAGTTTCTCGTGCGTCTGGTCGTCAAGCGAATGCGCGACGTGCTGCGGCTTCGGCTTGGCGGCAGCGGTGGGAACGCCGTTGGCCGGCGTAGGCGCCGGCGCCGGCGTCGGCTCGACAATATCGGGAATCTCGACCGCGGCCTTGCCTTTGAGGGGCCGCGTCGTGCGCGCCACCAGGTTCCAGAGGATGCGATCGTCGTCGCTCAGCGTGTCGTGGCGGCGGTTCACGCGTGCCCCCTATCGAACAGCCCGCGCGGGACCAGCGCATAAAAGTCGGCGACGTTGCGCACGACGCCGGCGATCTCGCCCGCGGCATCGCCCGAGCCGGCGAAGAGATCGCCTCGCGCCGCTCCGGTGATGGCCGAGCCGGTGTCCTGCGCGATCATCAGCCGCCGGAACGGCTTTCCGCCGAAAGCGGTGAGCGTCGGCGCAACAATATAGAAGGGCGTGCCGAAGGTGTGCAGCAGCCGGTCGACGGCGACCGAGCGGCCGGGCGTCAGCGGCACCTTGGCGGCGGCAATGGGACCGAGCTCCGGGTCGTCGACCGGCGCCTCACGAAAGAAGATGTAGGAGCGGTTCTGCCAGAGGACGTCGTCGACCCGCTCAGGATGCGCCTTGAACCAGGCGCGGATCGACTGCATCGTCACTTTTTCCAGCGGGATTTCGCCGGTCTCGCTCAAGATCCTGCCCGGCCCGGTGAAGCGCTGGCCGGATTTTGCGGCATAGGTGACGCGGCAGAGCCGACCATCGGCCATCTTCAGCCGCGCCGCTCCCTGCACATGGATGAAGAAGGCATCGACCTTGTCGGCGAGCCAGGCAATCTCGAGGTTCCGCCCGGACAGCGCGCCGCGCTCGATGGCGCCGCGATCGAAATATTCGACCGGACCTGTCGTCGTCGCGCGCGCGAAGGCGAGATAGAGATCCATCCCGAGGGGACGATTTTTATCGTCGATGTCGACCAGATCGGCGGGACGGGAGAGCAGCGGCACCGTGAACCGCTCCGTCCTCACCGGCGAGGCCTCGACCTCCGGCTCGTAGAAGCCGGTGACGAGGCCGGCGCCGCCGCTTTCGGCCGCCACCAAAGCGGGAGCGAAATGGCGCTCGAAGAAGGACCGCGCCTCCGACCGATTCGCCGGCGAAACGGAACGCGCCTCAGTGTAGGCCTCGGCGAAAGCGGCGAACGCGACGCCGAGCGAGCCTGTTCGATAGGGCTTGGTCAGGACGTGGCAAGCCGAACGTTTGAACGCCGCGAAGGCGGCGAGGTGATTATCCTCGTCCCAGCCGGGCAGGTCGCCGAAGGATTTTTCCTTGAATGCCGAAGACAGCGACATGACAGCCGCCACTAGAGCCGGATGATTTCAGGCCGGATCGACCTGAAATCTGAATCCGGCTCCATATTAAAGAGATGGAGCATGATGGCGTCCGAAAACCGCTCCACACTTTTCGGCATCATGCTCTAGGTCAATCTTCTTCTTCCGTGGCGACCAGCTTCCAGTTCGGATCGCGCGATCGGGTATCGCGGAAGAAGGTCCAGACGTCCTTGACCTCGGCGACTTTTTCCGGATCGCCGTCGATGACGGCGCCGACCTTGTCGCGGGTCGCCGAGATCAGCTCGCTGACGATGCGCAGCGTGATATGCGCCTCGGTGCCCTTCATCTCGGCGGCGACGACATCGACCTTGTCGATGCCGACGAAGGAAGACTGGATCTTTTCCGCTTTCGCCTCGCGCTCGCCGATCGCGGCGACGAAGCTGTCATAGACCTCGCGCGACAACAGGCTCTTCAACGTTTTGCGGTCGCCGTCGGCAAAGGCCATGACGATCATCTCATAGGCCATCTTGGCGCCGTCGATAAAGGTCTTCGGATCAAAGGACGGATCGTTGTCCTTGATCGCGCGCAGGCCTTTGTTGAGATCGCTGTCCGGCTTGGCGAAAGCGTCGATCGCGGCATAGGTCTCCGCCGCCGGTTCCCCCGGCATGCGCTTGCGCGGCAGCGACACCACATTCTCGGACTTCTGCGCCGCGTCCTGCTCGCGCGTGCGGCTTGCCGAATAAGGATCGAAGGGCGGGCGTTCGTTTCCGGTGCGACGGCCCAGCACGTTGCGAAGCTGGAAGAAGATCACAACCGCCGCAATCAAAAAGAAAATCGTGCCGAAGTCGAAGAAACCCATATCTTCCGCCAATTCGATCCCTGTCCAGGCCGGACCACCAGAGCCCCTAGAATGGCGGCGGTCGCATAGCGTTCATTACCCAAAGCATATAGAACGGCGGGCGCAATCATTCAAATCAAAGCCAGCCATACCTATCTAAAGGTCCCAGTGCCAGCGGCGATTTCCCGCGAGGCCCGCAAAAGAAGAAAGCGACCGGTCTCAATTTGCGCATTTCGTTCATTCCCCTGTTCCTGCTCCTGCTGCCGCTTCTGGAGATCGCCGGCTTCGTCATCGTCGGCCGTGAAGTCGGCGCTTTGGCGACGATCGGGCTCGTCATCCTCTCCACCATTGCCGGCAGCCTCCTGCTTCGGCACCAGGGATTCGGCGTGATGGCGCGGGTGCGGACGGAAATGGATGCCGGGCGCGATCCAAGCCGCCAACTCGCGCATGGCGCGATGATCGTGCTGGCGGCACTCCTGCTCATCATTCCGGGCTTCATCACCGACATTGTCGCCATCCTGCTGCTCCTGCCGCCGATGCGCGATCTTGCCTGGCGCCTGCTCAAGAACCGCATCGTGATGGCGACCAGCTTCAGCAGCGGCTTTTCGGCCCGCCGCCGCGACAGGGTCATCGATCTCGATGACAGCGACTTTTCGCGCCAGGACGACTACAAGCGCGGGCCGGATCACAATTCCCCTTGGCGGCGGCTGAAAGACGACTAGCTCTCTTCAGGGTCCGCTCGAATAGCTGTCTCATGCGCGCCGTCGCCCCGAAACGGCTGCGCAGTTTCAGGCGGCGCGCAAAACTTGTCTTGTCCTGCCGAGCATGATAGCGAACCCCCGATTTCAATCCGGTCAGCAATGCTGCCCAGGCAAAAGGACAAAGGCTAATGGCCAGCAATGATGATGCCGCGGCAGCCGCCGCCAATGGCAACGGCAAACAGGAACAGCCCTCGCTCAACGTGCTTGCGCAATATGTGAAGGACCTGTCCTTCGAAAGCCCCGGCGCGCCGAATTCGCTGCGCGGCCGCGACAAGGCCCCGGGCATCGCCATCAATGTCAACGTCAACGCCAATCCGCTTTCGGACAAGCAGTTCGACGTCAATCTCACATTGAATGCCAAGGCCTCCTTCGACCAGGAAGTGCTGTTCAACGTCGAACTGGTCTATGGCGGCGTCTTCGCCATCAGCGGCTTCCCGCAGGAGCACATGCTGCCGATCCTGTTCATCGAATGCCCGCGGCTGCTCTTCCCCTTCGCCCGCCAGATCATCGCGGACGCCACCCGCAACGGCGGCTTCCCGCCGCTGATGCTCGACCCGATCGATTTCGCGCAGATGTTCCAGCAGCGCATCGCCGAGGACCAGGCCGCCAGCAAGGTCCAGGTGAGCTGAGGCGGCGGGCCACCCATCGTATCGGGAGCCCGGCTTCGCGCCGGGCTTTTGTTGGGGCGTCTGAAATTAGCGACGGCATTCGTTAGGTCGTCATTCTGGGGCGGAGCAAGGAGCGGAGCGACGCGCGCAGACCCCAGAATCCATGCCTGACTCTAAGGCGTTGCGGCGGTTACAGAATTTTGCGCCGTTGCACTCTGCGCAAGGGTCACGGCATGGATACTCGGGTCAAGCCCGAGTATGACGAGGGATGGGCGGTTCGGCTAATCGCGTCGGTTGCCGCCGGGAGCGCCCCGGCTCAACCCGCAGACGCCACCTTCAGCCATAGCGCCTTTTCGCCGAGCGTGCCGACAAGCCCGGCATGCGCCGCCCGATCCGCCTCGGTGAGGCGCGGCGGCAGCGCGATCGGCCTCGCGCCGATCGAGATGTCGATATCGGCGACTTCGCCGCTACCGTTCATCTGCACGGCCACGGTTTCCAGGACCAGCGCCGCCTGTTTGCCGCCGATGAGCTCGATATAGACCTCGGCCAGCAATTCGGAGTCGAGAAGGGCGCCGTGCTTGGTGCGGCGGGTGTTGTCGATGCCGTAGCGGCGGCAAAGCGCGTCCAGCGAGTTCGGACCCATCGGATGCTTGCGGCGCGCGATCGCCAGCGTGTCGACGATGCGGCCGGGATCGATGGCCGGATGACCGAGTCGGCTGTATTCGAGGTTGAGGAAGCCAAGGTCGAACATGGCGTTGTGGGCGATCAGCTTGGCGCCGTCGGTGAAGGCCAGCCATTCCTCGGCGATTTCGGCGAAGGTCGGCTTGCCGGCCAGATCGGCCGCGCTGATGCCGTGCACGGCCTGCGCCTCGGCGTGAATGGCGCGGCCTTGCGGATTGATGAACTTGTGGAAGGTGCGGCCGGTCGGGAAACGGTTGACCAGCTCGACGCCGCCGAGCTCGATGATGCGGTCGTCGCGCAAATCGAGGCCGGTGGTTTCGGTATCGAAGATGATCTCACGCATTCGAATCAATCCGCTCTAAAGAGCAGAATCACAAACCGGAACAAAATGGCAATGGGGACTGCTGACAGCGGCCGTCAGGAAGCGTTTTTGCCGGACTTATCCCCGGTCAATTCGCTGACGATGGCTGCCACCGCCGCACGTGCGGCATCAAAACCCTGGCCGGTGTCGACGATGAAATCCGCCTGACGGCGTTTCTCGGCGTCAGGCACCTGCTTGGCGAGGATGGAAGCGAATTTATCTTCGCTCATCCCGGGCCTGGCGAGCACGCGGGCGCGCTGGATCTCGGCCGGCGCGGTGACGACCACGACCTTGTCGACGCGATTGCGGCCGCCGGTCTCGAACAGCAGCGGAATGTCGAGCACCGCAATCGGCGCCCCGGCCGCACGATGCCGAGCCAAAAATGCATCGGCGTCGGCCCGTACCAGCGGATGGATGATCGCCTCCAGCTTTTTCAGCGCGGCGGGATCGCCCAGCACTGTCTCGGCCAGCCTTGCGCGATCGACCACGCCCGCTTTTGTCGTGCCGGGAAAGGCTCGTTCGACCAGGGGTGCTGCCTTGCCGGCATAGAGGCGATGCACGGTCTCGTCGGAATCATGCACCGGAACGCCGGCCTCGGCGAACATCTTTGCCGTGGTCGACTTGCCCATGCCGATCGATCCGGTGAGGCCGAGCACGATCATGTCAATGCGCTTCGATGTCGGCGACGATCATGCGCCGCAATTGCGGCGTCACCTCAGGCCGCTTGCCGAACCAGCGCTCGAAGCCGGGCACGGCCTGGTGCAGCAGCATGCCGAGGCCATCGACCGTCTTCAGGCCGCGCGCCCTGGCGGCAGCAAGCAGCGGCGTCTCCAGCGGCACATAGACGATGTCGGTGACGATGGCGTGGCCGGGCAGACCGGCCGGATCGGCGGCGAGGGTCTCGTTGCCATGCATGCCGAGCGCGGTGGTGTTAACGAGCAGGCCGGCGTCGGAAAGCAATTCGCCGACCGCGCCGGCGCCATGCGCCGAAACCCCGGCGCCGAACCGGTCGGCGAGTTCCTCAGCCCTTGCCAGCGTACGGTTGACGATGCGGATGTCGTTGAGACCCCGGTCCTTCAGCGCGTGGATGACGGCGCGGGAGGCACCGCCCGCACCCAGCACCACGGCCGGACCATTCGCCGCCCAGCCGGGGGCATGTTTATCGAGATTGCCGGCAAAGCCGAGAGCGTCGGTATTGCCGCCCCACAGCACGCCGTCTTCCAGCCACAGCGTGTTGACCGCGCCGATGGCTTCGGCGGCCTCGTCGCGGCGTTCGACCAAGGCGAAGGCTGCTTCCTTGTGCGGGATGGTGACATTGCCGCCGCGATAGCCATTCTCGTCCAGCGATTTCAGGAATGCCGCGAAATCCTCCGGCCGAACGTCGATAGCCTGGTAGCTGCCGTCGATGCCGTATTCCTCCAGCCAGTGGCGGTGGATCTTGGGCGAGCGCGAATGCGCGATCGGGTGGCCGGTGACGAAGGCCCGCTTCTCAACCATCGATCGCTCCCAATGCGCGCAGCTCCTTCAGCACCGGCAACAGCGGCAGGCCGACGATGGTGAAAT
>NZ_RZST01000235.1:0-9474 GCF_003997575.1 Mesorhizobium sp. M1A.F.Ca.IN.022.07.1.1 | reverse complement strand
GCCTATCCCCGGCGTCGGCTTCTCGGTGTGGCTCGACCGCATCGAAGCATTACGGGAGCCCACGCGATGATCACGCTGGCGATCCCATCCAAGGGCCGTCTCAAGGAGCAGTCGCTTGAAGTCCTGGCCAAGGCCGGACTGGCGGTCACTCTGCCCGAGGACGACCGCAAATACCGCGCCCGTATCGACGGCCTCGACAATGTCGAGGTGGCCTTCCTCTCCGCGTCCGAGATCGCCGGCGAGATCGGCCAGGGCGCGGTCGATCTCGGCATCACCGGCGAGGATCTGCTGCGCGAAAACCTCGCAGGCTGGGAAGCGCGCGCCGAGATCGTCGCCCGTCTCGGCTTCGGTCATGCCGATGTCGTGGTGGCGGTGCCGGATATCTGGCTCGACGTCGATACCATGGCCGATCTCGACGATGTCGCCGCCGATTTCCGCCAGCGTCATGGCCGGCGGCTCAGGATCGCTACCAAATACTGGCGGCTGACGCAGCAGTTCTTTTCGCTGAAGCACGGCATCCAGGTCTACCGCATCGTCGAAAGCCTCGGCGCCACCGAAGGCGCACCGGCGGCCGGCCTTGCCGACGTCATCGTCGACATCACCACCACCGGCTCGACGCTGCGCGCCAACCATCTCAAGGTGCTGAGCGATGGAATAATCCTGAAGTCGCAAGCCTGTCTCGTTGCTTCCAGGAAGGTCCGCGACGCGGCCGATGAGGCACAGTTGCGTGGCATCGCCACGAAGATGGCTGCGCTGGTCGCTTAACCCATACCTTCGGCGGGTTTCCACCGTCCCGGCAGGCTGATAGGCTGGCTCATCCCGGGAGGTGACGGCGATGGCGATCAAACTCGACGAGCTCATGAACGCCACCAATCTGCGCGGGCGCGGAACGCATGGCACCTTCATTGCTCCAATGGACGGCAGGGCGCATGTCTCGGGCGACCGTTCGACGCCGTTGCTCGACAAAACCATTCCGGAACTGTTCTCCGATACGGTGAGCAGATACGCCACGCTCGATGCCGCCGTCTTCGTCGGCCAAGACAAGCGCTTCACCTGGAGCGAGCTGTCGGATGCGGTCGACGCGCTGGCCGCCGGCTTCCTGGCGCTCGGCCTGGAGAAGGGCGATCGCGTCGGCATCTGGTCGCCCAACCGCTGGGAATGGCTGGTGACGCAGTTCGCCACCGCGCGCATCGGCCTGATCCTGGTCAACATCAACCCGGCCTACCGGCTCAGCGAGCTGGAATATGCGCTCAACAAGGTCGGTTGCAAGGCGCTGGTCACGGCGGTCAGCTTCAAGACCTCCGACTATCTCGGCATGATCGAGACGCTGGCGCCGGAGATCGCCAAGGCCGAGCCCGGCAAGCTCGAGGCAGAGAAGCTGCCATCGCTGAAGATCGTCATCCGCATGGGCGAGGACAACTCGCCCGGCATGTTCAATTTCGGCGATGTGCTGGCAATGGCCGGACGCGACGAGCATGACAGCCTCGATCGCATCTCCGAAAGCCTGAAGCCCGGCGACGCCATCAACATTCAGTTCACCAGCGGAACGACGGGCGCGCCGAAGGGCGCGACACTCACCCATTCGAACATCGTCAACAACGGCAGCTTCGTCACCTCGGCGATCAAGCTCACCGTCGACGACCGGCTCTGCATCCCTGTGCCGCTCTATCATTGCTTCGGCATGTCGATGGGCACGATGGGCTGCGTCACCAAAGGCGCCACGATGGTCTTCCCGGGCGAAGGTTTTGACGCGGGCGCGACGCTCAGAGCCGTCGCGCAGGAACGTTGCACCGGCCTTTATGGCGTGCCGACCATGTTCGTCGCCATGCTCGATCATGCCGATTTCTCTAGCTTCGACGTCTCCAGCCTGCGCACCGGCATCATGGCCGGCTCGCCATGCCCGATAGAGGTGATGAAGAAGGTGGTGTCGCTGATGCATATGGCGCAAGTGACCATTGCCTATGGCATGACCGAGACCAGTCCGGTTTCTTTCCAGAGCAGCGTCGACGACCCGCTGGAAAAACGCGTCTCCACGGTCGGCCGCATCCATCCGCATGTCGAGGTCAAGGCGATCGGCGCCGATGGCGCCACCGTCCCGGTCGGCGAGCCGGGCGAGCTCTGCACACGCGGCTATTCGGTGATGAAGGGCTATTGGGACGACGCGGAAAAAACCCGCGAGGCGATCGACGCTGACGGCTGGATGCACACCGGCGACCTCGCGACGATCGACGCGGAGGGCTATTGCAACATTGTCGGCCGGGTGAAGGACATGGTCATCCGCGGTGGCGAGAACGTCTATCCGCGCGAGGTCGAGGAATTCCTCTACCGCCACCCCAAGATCAAGGAAGTGCAGGTCTTCGGCATTCCCGACGACAAATATGGCGAGGAGATCTGCGCCTGGATCGTGCTGAAGCCCGGCCAGATCGCCACCGCTGAGGAGATCAAGGCCTTCTGCAGCGGCCAGATCGCGCACTACAAGGTGCCGCGCTACATCCGCTTCCGCACCGAGCTGCCGATGACAGTGACCGGCAAGCCGCAGAAATTCCTGATGCGCGAGGCAATGGTGGAGGAACTGGGGCTGGTGGCGCAGAAGACGGCGTGAAGCGGGATTGATCCGGAAATATTCAGCCTTTGCAAAACGCGCTCGAAGCGCAACTGCCGACCACGCGTTTGGATGGGATTATGGACAACGAGTTCCCAAATTTCGCGGCGCTGAAGGCCGCCAAAACTGAAAACGTGGACTATCGCATCGTCGTGCGGCGTGGCGCTCGAACCGGCAATGCGATCGTCCTCGCGCCGCACGGTGGGAAGATCGAGCCCCGCACCTCCCTGATTGCCGAGACGGTGGCAGGGAGCGATCTGGATCTGTATTGCTTTGAAGGACTGATGCCGCAAAACAATCGCGAGTTGCACATAACGTCAAATAACTTTGACGAGGAATCCGCGCTCGACTTGGTGCGGGCGAAGTCGATTGTCGTTGCTATCCACGGTCGCCAGGATCGGGACGATCCCTCGACAATCTATATGGGCGGCAAGGATGCCGCGCTGATTACAGAGATAGTTCGGCGCCTCCAGGAAGCCGGCTTCAACACCAAAAGGGACAACCATATTTTTCCAGGCATCGGCGATTTGAACATCGTCAATCGTGGATTGACCGGCAAAGGAGCGCAGCTGGAGATACCCTTCTCCCTGCGCCAGCGGCTGGGGAACGAGCCGGAACTTTTGGGAAAATTCTGCACGGCGGTTCGCAAGGCGATTGACACCGTCGATGCCAGAAGCTGTTCGATCGTGTCCTAAAGCCGCCTCACCCAGACCGGCAAGGGGGAGCACGTCACGCACGCGTAAAGTCCTGGCGCGGATGCTTTGAGGTTGGTCATTGCCGGGGCAGGAAACGGCGTAGACCACGGCATCTCGAGGTTTCGGTGCGCTGGAACAGCCGGCGCCGCAACTCCTCGAGCATCCTCGGCAGCAGCGGATCGGCTTCCCGGAAGAAGTCGAACGCCGGGCGATCGGTCCGTCCACTTCGCAATGATGTCGGCTGGGGTGCTTCCCACAGGCTTTTCCGCTAAATTCGCGGAAACGCAGGGGCTTCAATGACTGGTTTCGCGCGGTCGGTGACTTCCTACACGATGCCATTGGCCGCCCTGGTGACGGCTGTCGCGGTCAGAGCCAGCGGCCTTTCGGTGGACGAAGGTTCGCTGAACATCAGGATTGTCGTTGGAGCGCTTTCGAGTGCGATCATGTTCATCACCATTTTCGTGGTGCTCGACCACGCCGAGGCAGTGGCCCGGCGCGTGGGGGAGCCGTACGGGACGTTGGTGCTGACCTTTGCCGTGACGGCAATCGAAGTGTCGATCATCGTTTCCATGATGCTGCATGGAGAGAACAACCCGACATTGGCGCGCGAGTCCGTTTTCTCGACGGTGATGATTATCTCTACCGGCGTCGTCGGTACGTGTCTCACGCTTGGCGGCTGGCGTCATCGCAAGCAGGCAATCGTTCGGCAAGGGACCAGCGCGTATCTCGCGGTTCTGATCGCGCTGACTGTCATGACGCTTGTCCTGCCGACCTACACCCAGACGACGGATCCAGGCACGTTTTCGGCGGGCCAGCTTGGTTTTGTGAGCGTCCTTTCGGTGCTGCTCTATGCAAGCTTCGTGTTTGCCCAGACCGTTCGGCACCGGGACGACTTCGTCCAGGAACAGGCGCACGACGTTCCGATGCGAACTGCCCTTCACGAAAGCCTTTCTCTCGGCGTTCTGCTGCTGCTGAGCGGGCTGATCGGCATCGTCATGCTGGCCGAGCAGGTCGCCGCCGGTGTCGAGGACACGCTCGTTGCCTACCAGGTGACCCAGGCCGACAGTATCGTGGGAGCGATGATCGCCGGGCTGGTTTTGATGCCGGAGGCCATTTCGGCGGTTCGCGCCTCGCTCAACAATGAGCTGCAGCGCGGCCTCAACGTTGCGATGGGTTCGGCCTGCGCCACCATCGGTCTGACGATACCGGCGGTGGCGGCCGCCAGCCTGCTGACAGGCCGAGGGTTGACCCTTGGGCTTCCGGCGGCTGATGCGGTACTTTTGGCCCTGGCGCTTTTCATTTGCAGCGTAAGCTTCAGCACCGAAAGAACGACATTCCTGACCGGAATGGTTCATATTGTGGTGTTCTTTACCTACGTATTTCTCATATTTGTGCCGTGAAGGCTTGCAATCGAACGAGGGATAGAGAACTCGAGGTTGGGACCCGCACTATCGGATTTTCGAAGCGGGCAGCGTTAGCTCCGGTAAGCAGCAGAAGCTTTCGATACGGGCGTTGGCTGAGAACTGGGATTGGGCAAAGCTCAGAAACCAGGGTCAGCTCGCCAGCACCGCATGATCCAATCCCCGTATGATCTTTGCCAGTTCCACGCATTCGTCCTGGCGCACCTTGTTGCGCCGCCATGCGAGGCAGATCATGCGCTGCGGCATCGGCTCCTGGAACGGCACGATCTTGAGGTCCGGCATGACGCCGGCGGCGTTTGCCGCCATTTCCGGAACCAGCGTCACGCCCAGCCCATGCGCCACCATCTGCAAGAGCGTGGTGAGACTGGTGGCGCCATAGCTTGCCATCGCCACCGGCCGAACATTGCCGCAGACGGCCAGAGCCTGTTCGCGCAGGCAATGACCTTCCTCGAGCAGCATCAGCCGTTTCAGCGCCGGGCTTTCCGGCGGCACGGGCGGCGAGGCGAAAGCCGGATCGCCGGCGGGCACCGCAAGGAAGAAGCGGTCCGGGAAGAGCTCTTCCGTGACAAGCCCCGGATGGTCGAGCGGCAGCGCGGCGATGAAAGCGTCGAGCTTGCCCGAGACATTGTCCTCGACCAGCGATGCCGTCACCGCCTCGCGCAGTTCGAGCTGCAGGCCCGGGAAATGCTTCTTTAGTTCCGGCAGGACCCACGGCAGGAGATAGGGCGCTACGGTCGGAATGATGCCCAGCCGGAAGCGGCCTTCCATCGCAGGGCGGCCGCGCCGGGCGGTTGTCTCGACGTCACGTATATCGGCAAGAATGCGCTCGATGCGCGGCTGCAGCACAAGTGCTTCGTCCGTCATCCGCACCGCCTTGCCGCCGCGCTCGAACAGAAGACAGTTCAGCCGCTCTTCCATTTCGGCGATCTGGGCGGAGAGCGCCGGCTGGCTGACGCCGGCAAGCTTCGCGGCGCGGCCGAAATGCAGCGTCTGCGCCAGCGCGTCGAAATAAAGCATCTGTCGCACGGTGAGGCCGATCATAAGGAAAGCTTATCAAAACGAACAGGAAAGGCAATTTGTCTTTATCGCCAAGCCGGCCTAGGCTGGAATCGTTCCAGATTGGCGCGGCCGCTGGCCGGCCCCGAAATCTGCGCAGAATCAATCTCGGAAAAATCAAAACCCTGGAGAGTAAGATGGACGCGAAAACCGACGACAACAGCGCTGGCAAATGCCCCGTGGCGCATGGATCCGCCGGCAGGACCAATCGGGATTGGTGGCCGAATCTGCTCGACCTCGGCGTTCTTCATCAGCAGTCGAGCCTCTCGGACCCGATGGGCGAGGATTTCGACTATGCCACGGAATTCCGGAGCCTCGATCTCGATGCCGTGATCAAGGACCTGCACCATGTGATGACCGACTCGCAGGACTGGTGGCCGGCCGATTTCGGCCATTACGGACCGCTCTTCATCCGCATGGCCTGGCACAGTGCCGGCACCTATCGCATCGGCGACGGGCGTGGCGGCGCCGGTGCCGGCCAGCAGCGGTTCGCGCCGCTGAACAGCTGGCCGGACAATGCCAATCTCGACAAGGCGCGCCGGCTGCTGTGGCCGGTCAAGCAGAAATACGGCCGCAAGATCTCCTGGGCCGACCTGATGATCCTTGCCGGCAACGTCGCGCTGGAATCGATGGGTTTCAAGACCTTCGGCTTCGCCGGCGGCCGTGCCGACGTGTGGGAGCCGGAGCAGGACGTGGATTGGGGCTCCGAAACGAAGTGGCTGGACGACCAGCGCTATTCCGGCGACCGTGAACTGCAGGGCCATCTCGGCGCCGTTCAGATGGGCCTGATCTACGTGAACCCGGAAGGCCCGAACGGCAAACCGGATCCGGTCGCCGCGGCCCGCGACATCCGCGAGACCTTCCGCCGTATGGCCATGAACGACGAAGAGACCGTGGCGCTGATCGCCGGCGGCCACACCTTCGGCAAGACCCATGGCGCCGGCGATGCCTCGCTGGTGGGCGTGGAGCCGGAAGGTGCCGGCATCGAAGCGCAGGGCCTCGGCTGGTCGAGCAAACATGCCACCGGCATTGCCGGCGACGCCATCACCTCGGGCCTGGAAGTCACCTGGACCACGACGCCGACCAGATGGAGCAACAATTTCTTCGACAACCTGTTCAACTTCGAATGGGAGCTGACGAAGAGCCCGGCCGGTGCCAATCAGTGGACGCCGAAGGGCGGCGCCGGCGCCGGCACGGTTCCGGACGCGCACAATCCCTCCAGGCGTCATGCTCCGGCCATGCTCACCACCGATCTCGCGCTGCGCTTCGATCCGGCCTATGAGAAGATCTCGCGTCGCTTCCACCAGTACCCGGACCAGTTCGCCGACGCTTTCGCCCGCGCCTGGTTCAAGCTCACCCATCGCGACATGGGCCCGGTGGTTCGTTATCTCGGCCCGCTCGTGCCGAAGGAAGAGCTGATCTGGCAGGATCCGATTCCGGCGATCGACCACGAACTGGTCAGCGAAGAGGATATCGCCGCGCTGAAGGCGAAGATCCTGGCCTCCGGCCTCACGGTTCCTGAACTGGTCTCAACCGCCTGGGCCTCGGCCTCGACCTTCCGCGGCTCGGACAAGCGCGGCGGCGCCAATGGCGGCCGCATCCGTCTCAGCCCGCAGAAGGACTGGGAAGTCAACCAGCCGGCCCAGCTTTCGAAGGTGCTGGTGAAGCTCGAAGCCATCCAGCAGGAGTTCAACGCGGTGCAGGCTGGCGAGAAGAAGATCTCGCTCGCCGACCTGATCGTGCTCGGCGGCGCCGCCGCGATCGAGAAGGCCGCGAAAGACGGCGGCAATGAGGTGAACGTGCCCTTCACGCCAGGCCGCATGGACGCTTCGCAGGAGCAGACCGATGTCGAATCCTTCGCGGCACTCGAGCCGAGGGCCGACGGCTTCCGCAACTATGTCCGCGGCAGGCTGCCCATGTCGGTCGAAGCGATGCTGGTCGACCGCGCGCAGCTCCTCACGCTGACGGCGCCGGAAATGACGGTGCTGGTCGGCGGCCTGCGCGTGCTCGGCGCCAATCATGGCGGCTCAAAGCACGGCGTGTTCACCGACAGGCCGGGCACGCTGACCAACGACTTCTTCATCAACCTGCTCAGCATGGCGACCATCTGGGATCCGGCGGCCGGCTCTGGGCCAGACGCGGATGAGGTCTATGAGGCGCGCGACCGCAAGACCAAGCAAGTCAAGTGGACCGGCACCCGCGCCGACCTGATCTTCGGCTCGCACTCGCAATTGCGTGCGCTGGCCGAGGTTTACGGCTCGGCGGACGCCAAGCAGAAGTTCGTCAAGGACTTCGTGAAGGCGTGGACGAAGGTGATGAATCTCGACCGGTTCGAACTGGTCGCGAAGTAAAGCAGGTCTCGCGAGAGTGGGAACCGGTTTCGGGACAAAGACATGCGCAAATTAAAAAAACTAAAGCGCACGGAGCGAAACTGAAAGATCGCGATACGCTTTAGGTCTCATGGTCCCAAAAAAAAGGCGCGGGTTCATGCCCGCCGCGGGTTCATGCCCGCGCCTTTTGCATTGGGTAAAGTAGCTATCAGTCTTTTTCGAAGATGCCAGCCTTGGCAACGATCCCGGCGATCGCCCCGCCGATCAGTGGCGCGACGATGAACAGCCAGAGCTGGCCGAGCGCCGTGCCGCCCGAAAACAGCGCCGGGCCTATCGAGCGCGCCGGATTGACCGAAGTGCCCGTCACCGGGATCATGGCAAAGTGGAGCCCTGCCAGCGTTAGGCCTATCACCAGGCCGGCAAAGGCCGTCATGTGCTTGGCGTTGGTGACGCCGAGAATGACGGTGACGAAGGTGAAGGTGCCGATCAGCTCCCACAGGAAGGCCGAGCTGATGCCCCATTTCGCCTCGTCCCAGCCATTTGCGCCGAAGCCCCCGGTGTGGCCGCCGGCCTGACCGGTGACGATGATCCACAGCGCCAGCGAAGCGATGATGGCGCCGATGATCTGCGCGATCCAGTAAGGCACGACTTCCCTCGCCGGCATCCGCCCCGCAAGGAACACGCCGAGCGTCACCGCCGGATTGAGATGCGCGCCCGAGATCGGGCCGATCGCATAGGCCGCGGCGATCAGGCCGATGCCGAACGCCAGGCCGATCCCTTCCTGTCCGAGCGGCAGCGCGCCGCCGAAGCCGCCCGTGACCACGGAGGCCGTGCCTATGAACACCAACAGAAACGTGCCTAGGACTTCTGCCAGATAAGTCTTCATTGCCCTCTCCTCATAGGGATCCGCCAAAACGCGTTTTCCGCGTCGCGAATCACAGGCGAAAGAGTATTCCTGCCGGCAAAACTTGGAAAGCTGAGTGTTAAGCCAGTGGTCTTGCTTTGCATCCGCCAGTCAAGACATTAGAGAAGTTTCATGTGCGAGGCGTTTTTCTTGTTATCCGCTGACCGCCGACTGCCGCGAAAGAACCTTCCGCCTGTTGCATGGACGATGGCATGGGACAGGTCGTTTTGGCTTCACCGCAAGAGAAGTGTTTCAATCGGAGCCGGAAAGGCTCTAAGAGCAGGGCTGGAAGCAACGATAGACGGAAGCAGGAATGAGACTGGGCGGAAGGCTGGCGGCGGCCATCGAAGTGCTTGAAGACATCGGCCGGCGGCATCGGCCGGTGGCCGACGCCTTGCGCGACTGGGGCTTGTCGCACCGCTTTGCCGGTGGCGGCGACCGCGCGGCGATCGGCAACATCGTCTAC
>NZ_RZST01000234.1:0-9482 GCF_003997575.1 Mesorhizobium sp. M1A.F.Ca.IN.022.07.1.1 | reverse complement strand
GTGCAGGAAGACCTGATCATCATGCGCCGTGGCGATAACGGCTGGCGGCTCGCGGCCGGCTCGCTCTGCTTTCCGTCGTCCTGGTCGCTCCGGGAGAAATTCGGCAAGCCGCTGCAACAGATCCACGCGCCCGTGCCCGGCTTCGGCCCCGGCACGCGGCCTGCCGACCTCATCAACCGCATGTTCGACGGCCTGCAGGGCCAGGCGGTCGAGCGCTTCAACTGGTCGATCCAGGCGGGCGACGCGCTCTATCATCCGCTTTCCAACGGGGAGCGCATCGACCGTGCCGCGAACCGTCCGACGCGTTTTGCGGACGGCGACATCAACGCCCATGCCTTCATTCGCGTCGAGCGTCAGACCTTGCGCAAGCTGCCGGTGTCGCGCGACATCCTTTTCACCATTCGCATCCATCTCGACCCGCTGGCGGTGCTTGCCCGCCACCCCGACAAGGTCGCGCTTGCGGCCTCCTTCGCCGACCAGCTCAATGCTCTCGATCAGGCGCAGCTCGACTACAAGGGTTTGAGCGCGGACCGCGACCGGCTGGTTTCGTACCTCGCCGGCATGGCCATGGTGGCTTAACCAAACCGCCAGGCCGGTTTGGCCGTCGGTTGGCGGTTTTTGCTGGTTTGTGACAATGATCTATGATGTAGGGCTACCGGCGAAAAATGCCGGACTTTCCCGTGTTTGAAGGAGTGTGCGAAAAAATGGCGAACGAGAACTGGCCCGTTTACGGTGAAATCACCGGTCCTGTCGTGATGATCGGCTTCGGCTCGATCGGACGGGGAACGCTGCCGCTGATCGAACGCCATTTCAAGTTCGACAAGTCGCGCATGGTGGTCATCGACCCGCGCGACAGCGACCGCATGCTGCTCGACGAGCGCGGCATCGCCTTCGTTCAGGACGCGGTGACCAGGAAGAACTACAAGAAGCTTCTGACCCCGCTTCTCACCAATGGCAGCGGTCAGGGCATGTGCGTCAACCTGTCGGTCGACACCTCCTCGCTCGAGTTGATGAAGCTCTGCCGCAAGCTCGGCGTGCTCTATGTCGATACGGTGGTCGAGCCGTGGCTCGGCTTCTATTTCGACGACAAGGCCGACAATGCCTCGCGCACCAATTACGCGCTGCGCGAGAGCGTGCGCCAGGAGAAGGAGAAGGCTCCCGGCGGCACTACGGCGATCTCCTGCTGCGGCGCCAATCCTGGCATGGTCTCCTGGTTCGTCAAGCAGGCACTGGTCAACCTCGCCAACGATCTCGGGCTCGAGTTTGTGGTCCCGCCGGAGCACGACCGCGAGGGCTGGGCGAAGCTGATGAAGAAGGCCGGAGTCAAGGGCATCCACATCGCCGAGCGCGATACCCAGCGCACCAAGAAGCCGAAGCCGATGGATGTATTCTGGAACACCTGGTCGGTCGAGGGCTTCATCTCGGAAGGCCTGCAGCCGGCCGAGCTCGGCTGGGGCACGCATGAGACCTGGATGCCGAAGAACGGCAAGAAGCACAAGCACGGCTCGCAGGCGGCGATCTACCTGGAGCAGCCGGGCGCCAACACGCGCGTGCGCTCCTGGTGCCCGACGCCCGGCCCGCAATATGGCTTCCTGGTGACCCACAACGAGGCGATCTCGATCGCCGATTTCTTCACTGTGCGCGGCAAGAAGGGCAAGGTTCAGTATCGCCCGACCTGCCATTATGCCTATCACCCCTGCAACGATGCCGTGCTGTCGCTGCACGAGATGTTCGGCGCCGCCGGCAAGGCGCAACCGGTGCATCACGTGCTCGACGAGAACGAGCTGGTCGACGGCATCGACGAGCTCGGCGTGCTGCTCTACGGCCATGCCAAGAACGCCTATTGGTACGGCTCACAGCTGTCGCTGGCCGAGGCGCGCAAGCTGGCGCCTTACCAGAACGCCACCGGCCTGCAGGTCACCTCGGCGGTGCTCGCCGGCATGGTCTGGGCGTTGGAAAATCCGATGGCCGGCATCGTGGAGGCCGACGAGATGGACTACCGGCGCTGCCTGGAAGTGCAGCTTCCCTATCTCGGGCCGGTCAGGGGCTACTACACCGACTGGACGCCGCTTGATAATCGCCCGGGGCTTTTCCCCGAGGATCTGGACAAGGACGATCCGTGGCAGTTCCGCAACATCCTGGTGCGATAGCAGCCAAGCCTACCCGCGTCTCCACCTTGCAATCGCCCGGAAATCGGGCGATTGAAGACGGGCGGCCCAGAGCGACGCGCGTCCTGTCGGACGCACAAAGTACGCTCTAGCACTTTGAATGCACGCATCGCGCTTTTCCGAAGATCGGAGATCGATTTTCCGGCCGATGCGAGAGGAGAGGATTTTTGAATGATCATTGCGCGCAAATTGCTTTCGGCAGGCGCCGCGGCAAGCCTTCTGGCCGCTGCCGCCTGCACCACCACCGGCCCTTCGGAGCCGATTGCAGCGGCGCCCAAGGGCGTCGAGGGCAACTGGATCGACGCCAAGGGCACCGGCCTCTCGACTTTCGCGGCCGGCAGCTTCACCACCGTCGCGACCGATACCGGCCAGAAGCTGTCCGAGGGCAGCTACACCATGACCGGCGCGACCTCGGTCGAGATCCACGGCACCTCGCTGATCCGCCAGACGCCGGTCAGCTTCAACTGCCTGATGGTCTCTACCAGCCAGCTCAACTGCACCAGCTCCAGTGGTCAGAATTTCGTGCTGACGCGCCGAGCCTGAGCTCAGGGAGAGATCGACTTTGTCGAGGATGGCGGCGCGAGCCGCCGTCCTTTTTTGTGCCGGCAAACCTCCTCCCGATTTCCGCTTGCATCGGCCAAAACGCGATGTGAACATGACCCGAAGCTGACTGTTACCTTCCAGCCAAGCGAGGGCTTTAAGCACTTCAAGTCAGCTCATCCGGGAGACGAGAATGAAGAAATTTGCCGCCATTGCCGCCCTTTCCGCATCAGCACTTGGCCTCTCGGCCGGAGCGTCTTTTGCCGACTACACGCTGAACATCCTGCATTTCAACGATTGGCATAGCCGCATCGAAGGCAACAACAAATACGAGTCGACATGTTCCGCGGAAGAGGAGACCAAAGGCGAGTGCATTGGCGGCGCCGGCCGGCTGGTCACTGCGATCGCGCAGGAGCGCAAGAAGCTCGAAGGTCAGAACGTGCTGCTGCTCAATGCAGGCGACAGCTTCCAGGGATCGCTGTTCTACATCACCTACAAGGGAGCAGCGGAGGAGGAATTCCTCAATCAGCTCAAGCCCGACGCGGTGACGCTCGGCAACCATGAGTTCGACGACGGCGAAAGCGCGCTTGTGCCTTATCTCGACAAGGCGAAGTTCCCGGTGGTCAGCGCCAACGTCGTGCCCAACGACAAGTCCGGCGCCCACGGCAAGATCAAGCCGTCCATCGTGGTCGAGGTCGGCGGCCAGAAGATCGGCATCGTCGGCGCCGTCACCAACGACACGCCGGAACTGGCCTCGCCCGGCCCCAACATTGCCATCGCGGACGACGTCAAGTCGATCACCGCCGAGGTCGAGAAACTGAAGGCGCAGGGCATCAACAAGATCATCGCCGTCACCCATATCGGCTACAACCGCGAGCGCGACGTCATCGCGAAAATCCCCGGCGTCGACGTGGTGGTCGGCGGCCACAGCCACACGCTTTTGTCGAACACCGATCCGAAGGCGGCAGGCCCCTACCCGACGATGGTCGACAACCCCGACGGCTACAAGGTGCCGGTGGTGCAGGCGGCGTCCTATTCGAAATATCTCGGCGAATTCAAGGTCGTGTTCGACGACAACGGCGTCGTCAAGTCGGCCAGCGGCGACCCGATCTTTCTCGACAAGTCGATCACGCCCGATCCGGCGGTGCTCGCCCGCATCAAGGAGCTTGGCGCGCCGATCGAGGCGCTGAAGAACAAGGAAGTGGCGGAGACCACCAAGCCGATCGATGGCAGTCGTGAAAGCTGCCGCACCCGCGAATGCGAAATGGGCAATCTCGTCTCCGACGCCGTCCTCGATCGGGTCAAGGGCCAGGGCGTCGAGATCGTCATCTCGAATGGCGGCGGACTGCGCGCCTCGATCGACCAGGGCACCGTGACCATGGGCGAAGTGCTGACGGTGCTGCCGTTCCAGAACACGCTGGCGACCTTCAAGATCTCCGGCAAGGACCTGGTCGCCGGTCTCGAAAGCGGCGTCAGCCAGGTCGAGGACGGCGCCGGCCGCTTCCCGCAGGTGGCCGGCTTGAAATATGCCTTCGACAAGTCGATCGCGCCCAATGCCGGCCGCGTCAAATCGGTCGAGGTGATGGAGAACGGCGCCTGGGTGCCGATCAATCCGGACAAGCAGTATCTCGTCGCCACCAACAACTACGTCCGCCAGGGCGGCGACGGCTACAAGGTCTTCGCCGAAAAGGCCACGGACGCCTATGACTACGGCCCGGGCCTGGAGCAGGTGGTGGCCGACTATCTCGGCGCGCACCGCCCCTACACACCGAAGCTCGACGGCCGCATCACCGAGATCGGCGCCATGACAGCGGCCGCGGAGCCGGCAAACCCTGCCGAGACCGCCACGACGCCGCCTGCCGCCCAACCCGCGAAGCCGGCCGAGACGGCGCCGGCGGCCACCGAGCCTGCCATGCCGGCTTTGCCGTCCAATTCCGGCGACATTGCCGGGACGCCGCCGGCCGTTCCGACCGAGACGGCACCAGCAACGTCGGAGACAGCAAAACCTGCCGAGACTGCGCCGGCGACCGCCGCCCCTGCGACCGAATCCGCCAAGCCGGCCGAAACAGCGCCCGCCGAGGCCAAGCCGGCCGCGACCGGTCCGGAGGCCAGCCCAGAGACCAGCCATGTGATCGCCGCCGGCGACACCTATTGGGATCTGGCCAAGAAAAACTATGGCGACGGCAGCAAATGGAAGCTGATCTCCGAGGCCAACAAGGACTACAGGCCGCGCCGTCTGCCGCTCGGAGCAACGCTGACAATTCCGCCGGCCGCAAAGTAACCTTTCGCCGGAAATTCATGGCGCCCGTCCGGGAGACCGGACGGGTGTTCCGTTTTCAGACGCAAACGCGGTAAGGTGCGTCCAGACGCAGCATTCCAAAACCGGCATGGCATCGCTAGTTTCGCACCGACAACCGGAGACCGTCGATGACGCTTGCCAATCCTGCCGATGCGAAAGCCGCCAAGACCGCCGGTCCGGCGCCGGCGGGTGCCGCGCCGACGAAGGCGGGCAAGACCGGCATCATGCTGATCAATCTCGGCACGCCCGACGGCACCGATTTCAAGCCGATGTGGCGCTATCTCAGAGAATTTCTCTCCGATCCGCGCGTCATCGAGCTCAACAAGGCGATCTGGTATCCGATCCTCTACGCGCTGGTTCTCACAACGCGGCCGACAAAGTCCGGCGCCAACTACGCCAGGATCTGGAACCGGGAGAAGAACGAGTCGCCGCTGCGCACCTTCACCCGCTCGCAGGCAGAGAAGCTCGCCATTGCGCTTGCTGATCTGCCAACCGTCGTGGTCGACTGGGCCATGCGCTACGGCAATCCCTCGACCGGCAGCGTCGTCCGCCGGCTGGTCGAGCAGGGCTGCGAGCGCATCCTCACTTTTCCGCTCTATCCGCAATATTCGGCGACGACCACGGCGACGGCGAACGACCAGCTGTTCCGGGCGCTGATGAAGATCAGGCAAGCGCCGGCGATCCGCAGTGTGCCGCCCTATTATGACGAGCCGGTCTATATCGACGCCCTCGCCCGTTCGATCGAGCAAAACCTGGCGACGCTCGGTTTCGCGCCGGAGGTGGTGATCACCTCCTACCACGGCATCCCAAAACCCTATTCCGACAAGGGTGACCCTTATCAGGCGCATTGCCTCGAGACGACGCGGCTGCTCAGGGCAAGGCTCGGCTGGGACGAGAAGAAGCTCATCACCACCTTCCAGTCGCGCTTCGGCGCCCAGGAATGGCTCCAGCCCTACACCGACGTCACTATCGAGAAGCTGGCGAAGGACGGCGTCAAATCGATCGCGGTCGTCAATCCGGGTTTTTCCGTCGACTGTATCGAGACGCTGGACGAAATCGGCCGCGAGGCCGCCGAGACATTCGACCATGCCGGCGGCAAGAACTTCGCCCACATCCCTTGCCTCAACGACAGCGCCGAGGGCATGGCAGTGATCGAGGCGCTGGTGCGGCGGGAACTGTCAGGCTGGGTCTGACGTCCGATAATAGGCGGCGAAACCGGTTCGCAATAGCCTTCGCTAACCAATATTCGCGATCACCTGATTGTAACGCTTCGGAAACACACTTAAGTGATTCCGCGAGGTCGCCGCCTTTTGAGGGAGAAACGAAATGGGGTTTAGCGGTTTCGATATTGCCATCATTGTTCTTGTATTCCTCGTCATCATCCTTCTTTTCAAAGGCATCAGAACGGTGCCGCAGGGCTACAACTACACGGTGGAGCGTTTCGGCCGCTACACCAAGACGCTGACGCCCGGCCTGAACATCATCAATCCGATCTTCGAGCGCGTAGGCGCCAAGATGAACATGATGGAGCAGGTGCTCGATGTCCCGACGCAGGAGATCATTACCCGCGACAATGCAATCGTGGGCGTCGACGGCGTCGCCTTCTACCAGGTGTTGAATGCCCCGCAGGCCGCCTATCAGGTCTCCGGGCTGCAGAACGCCATCCTCAACCTCACCATGACCAACATCCGTACCGTCATGGGCTCGATGGACCTCGACGAATTGCTGTCCAACCGCGATGCGATCAACGAGCGGTTGCTGCGCGTCGTCGATGAGGCCGCGCACCCGTGGGGCATCAAGATTACCCGCGTCGAGATCAAGGACATCAACCCGCCGGCCAATCTGGTGGATTCGATGAGCCGCCAGATGATCGCCGAGCGCGACAAGCGCGCCCAGATCCTGGCCGCCGAAGGCATGAAGCAGTCGCAGATCCTCGAGGCCGAAGGCCGCAGGGAAGCCGCCTTCCGCGATGCCGAAGCGCGCGAGCGTTCCGCCGAGGCGGAGGCCAAGGCGACCCAGGTGGTGTCGGAAGCCATCGCCAAGGGCGACGTGCAGGCGATCAACTACTTCATCGCGCAGAAATACACCGAGGCGCTGGCCAGGATCGGCTCGTCCAGCAACAACAAGATCGTGCTCATGCCGTTCGAAGCCTCATCGCTGATCGGTTCGCTCGGCGGCATCGGCGAGATCGCACGCGAAGTGTTCAAGGCCGACGGCCCTTCCGGCCCGCAACGTCAGGGCGCGCGCACGCCGCTCATGCGACCGTCGGACAATTGAGGCACGCCATCTGGGTGGGAGAAGGTCAATGATCGAGCGCATCGTATCGGAACTCGGCCCGTGGAACTGGATGGTCCTCGGATTCGTGCTGCTGGTGATGGAAATCGTCGCGCCCGGCGTGTTCATGCTGTGGATCGGCATCGCCGCGCTGATCATCGGCGCGGTATCGCTGCTGATTTGGGACGCTGCCTTCTGGACCTGGCAGCTCCAGGTGCTCGCCTTCCTCGTGCTCTCCCTGGCCTCAGCCTTCGTCGGCAAGAAGCTGGTGGGCGATCGTGCCGTCAATGCGGACCAGCCGCTGCTCAACCGCCGCGGCGCTCAGATGGTCGGCCGCACGGCGACATTGGCCGAGCCCATCAAGAATGGCCGCGGCCGCATCCGCCTCGGCGACACGCTGTGGCGTGTCTCCGGGCCGGACCTGCCCGTCGGCACCCAGGTGCGTGTGACCGGCGCCGCCGACACCGATCTGGAGCTGACGGTGGAGGCCGTCTGAGTTTGCGGGTTTCCTATTCTGAAGCCGTTTGGGAATCAGGCCTGCGTGTCCTGAGTCTCGCCCATCTCAGGCGGCGCCGATGCGCAGCAGATCGTGCAGATGCACCAGCCCCACGGGGCGATCGGCCTCGACCACCATCAGGCTGGTGATGGCCGACGTATTGATCGTCTGCAGCGCCGTCGCCACCAGCGTGTCGGGGGCAGCCGTCTTCGGCTTCTTTGTCATCACCTCATCGACGTTCATCGACAGAAGATCATCGGCAATGTGGCGGCGGATGTCGCCATCGGTGATGATGCCGATCAGCGCACCGTCGGCGCCGGTGATCGCCACGCAGCCAAAACCCTTGCGCGACAGTTCGACGATCGCTTCGCGCATTCCCGTGTCCGACGGCACCAGCGGCAGCCGCTCGCCGACATGCATGATCTCGCGCAGTTGCATCAGATTGGCTCCGAGCTGACCGCCGGGATGGAAGGTGCGGAAATGGTCCGGCGTGAAGCCGCGCGCCTCGAGCAGCGCGATCGCCAGCGCGTCGCCCATGACCAGCTGCAGCAGCGCCGATGTCGTCGGCGCCAGCCCGTGGGGACAGGCCTCCGGCGCGGCCGGCAGCAACAGCACGACGTCGGCGGCGCGCGCCAGCGCCGAATTCTCGCCCGAGGTGATGGCGATCAGCGGGATCGAAAAGCGTCTGGAATAGGCGACGATGCCCATCAGTTCCTTGCTCTCGCCCGACCAAGACATGGCGATGATGGCGTCGTCCCTGGCGATCATGCCGAGATCGCCGTGATTGGCCTCGGCCGGATGGACGAAGAAGGCAGGCGTGCCGGTCGAGGCGAGCGTCGCCGCGATCTTTGAGCCGATATGCCCGCTCTTGCCGACGCCGGTGACGATGACGCGGCCCTCGATACGCGCGATGGCATCCACTGCGGCAGCGAACGGTTCGGACAAGCCGTTGCCGAGAGCGGCTGCAAGCGCGGCCATGCCGGCCTGCTCCGTCGCCACCGTTCTCAGCGCCGATTCAATCGCTGCCTGCCTGTCCGGCTGCTTTCTTTCTGAGGACCCCGCGTGCATGGCAGATGCCATTAGCGCCATGTCGCCCGCCTGTCCAACGGAATTCCCGTCTCGCGTGCGTCGCGGACAAGGGCCCTTGGCCTGTTTCAACCCTCCGTTAACCATCCGCATTTACGGTCCGGTAAGTATGGCGCGCCTGCGCCGCGCAAGCAGTGGTGATGATGTCCGGGGGCGAGCCAGATACGAAAAAAGGCCGGAAGTGCATTGCCGTTGCAGCGCTTTTGCTGACGGCAAGCATTGGCGCCTTGATGCGCACCGTGCCGGCATTTTCGCAGGAAACCGAGTTGCGCGGCGAGGTCTCCGAATCGGCAATCCTGGCCGACCAGCAACGCAAGGCGAGACAATTGCGCGCGCAGGGATCGCTGGATCAAGCGGTTCCGGCGACCCAAATGGCTGAGGACCAGACGACCGCCAACCCTTATGAACCAGCAAGCCCAGGCGCGGTGCCCGACGACGACCAGACCGGGGGCGCGGCGGGCAGCATATTCGACCAGCCGCAAGCCACCGACGACCCCTTCGCCGACAATCAGACAGTGGCCGCGCCACGCCGGCCTTCGACTGCCAGGCAGGGCTCGGCGGGTGCCAACGCGAAAAGCGATGCCAAGGCGGCCGACAAGAAAAACGCCAAGAAGAAGCC
>NZ_RZST01000233.1:0-9494 GCF_003997575.1 Mesorhizobium sp. M1A.F.Ca.IN.022.07.1.1 | reverse complement strand
CGTTCAGTTCATCTGTCAGAATTGCGGCTCGGTGCATCAGCGCTGGGCCGGCAAATGCGACGCCTGCGGCGAGTGGAACACGCTGGTCGAGGAAGGCACCGCGGGCGGCATCGGCTCGGGGCCGGCCCACACCCGCAATGCCCCCAAGGGCCGCGCCGTGGTGCTCACCCGCCTCTCCGGCGACATCGAGGACGCGCCGCGCATCGTTTCCGGCATCGGCGAGCTCGACCGCGCCACCGGCGGCGGCTTCGTGCGCGGCTCCGCCCTTCTGGTCGGCGGCGATCCCGGCATCGGCAAGTCGACGCTGCTGACACAGGCCGCAGCCGCTTTGGCCTCGAAAGGCCACCGCATCGTCTATGTTTCGGGTGAGGAAGCTGTCGCGCAGATCAGGCTGCGTGCTCAGCGCCTCGGTGTCGCCTCGACGCCGGTCGAACTCGCCGCCGAGACCAATGTCGAGGACATCCTCGCGACAATCGCCGACGGCAAGCGGCCGGACCTGGTGATCCTCGATTCCATCCAGACGCTGTGGACCGATCTTGCCGATTCGGCGCCCGGCACGGTCACCCAGGTGCGCGCGGCCGCCCAGGCGATGATCCGCTATGCGAAATCCACCGGCGCCGCGATCGTGCTCGTCGGCCATGTCACCAAGGAAGGCCAGATCGCCGGCCCGCGCGTCGTCGAGCACATGGTCGACGGCGTGCTCTATTTCGAGGGCGAAGGCAACCACCACTTCCGCATCCTGCGCACGGTGAAGAACCGCTTTGGGCCGACCGACGAGATCGGCGTCTTCGAGATGTCGGACAAGGGCCTGCGCGAGGTCGCCAATCCATCCGAGCTGTTCCTCGGCGAGCGGCATGCGAAGTCTCCCGGCGCCGCCGTCTTCGCCGGCATGGAAGGCACAAGGCCGGTGCTGGTCGAGATCCAGGCGCTGGTGGCGCCCTCTTCGCTCGGCACGCCGCGCCGCGCCGTCGTCGGCTGGGACGGCGCGCGGCTCTCCATGGTGCTGGCGGTGCTGGAAGCGCATTGCGGCGTCCGCTTCGGCCAGCACGACGTCTATCTCAATGTCGCCGGCGGCTACCGCATCTCGGAACCGGCGGCCGATCTCGCGGTCGCCGCAGCATTGGTTTCGTCGCTCACCGGTCTTGCCCTTCCCGCCGATTGCGTCTATTTCGGCGAAATCAGCCTTTCGGGCGCGGTAAGGCCGGTTGCGCATGCGCAGCAGCGCCTTAAAGAGGCCGAAAAGCTGGGTTTCGGAAGCGCGGTGCTGCCGCTCGGCAGCGAGGAAGTCGTTGGCGGTAATGGGGCCGGGGGAATCGCGGCCGGCGCTTTCCAACCCACCGAGCTTGCCGACCTGGTGGCGCGCATAGCCGGCTCACGGCGCAGTCGCGCCGACGAGGGGGAGTGATGCAGCTCATGATGTGGGGCGAAAGATATGCCGATTACGCTGCTTGACGGAATTCTCGTCGGCTTCACCCTGGTCTCGGCGATGCTTGCCATGGTGCGCGGCTTTTCCCGCGAAGTATTGTCGGTGGTGTCGTGGGCAGCGGCGGCGGCGGCGGCCTTCTTCTTCTACAGGCCGGTCCTGCCCTACGTTCAGCCATATGTCGACAACGACAAGATCGCCATGGCCGCGGCAGCCGGCATCGTCTTTGTCATCGCGCTGATCGTCGTCTCGGTGATCACCATGAAGATCGCCGACTGGATCATCGATTCGCGCATCGGTGCGCTCGATCGCACGCTCGGTTTCCTCTACGGCGCGGCGCGCGGCATCCTGGTCGTCGCGGTGGCGCTGTTGTTCTTCAACTGGCTGGCCGGCGCCAAGGCGCCCGCCTGGGTTGCCAATGCCAAGTCCCGGCCGCTGCTCGAGACGATCGGCGCCAAGCTCGAAAGCGTGCTGCCCGAGAACACGGAAGAGCTGGTCAACAAATACACGCGTAAGGGCACCCCCCAGGCCGGCGCGCCGGCGACCACCGACCAGCCCGCGGCCGAACCGCCGGCGACCGGCGACGACAGCGCGACGGCGCCCGACGACAGCGAAGGCGCAGCGCCGGCCGACAATGAGCCGGCTCCAGCCCCCGCCCCGGCTCCCGCCACCCCGGCGCCGGCAAACTGAGGCGCCGGCAAACTGAAACCAGGCCAGTTCCGTCACTGGCCTGGGGCATGTTATGGATGCGGCATCGCGTGCGTTGCGTTCGATGAGCGATCGCCCTATATGGCGGTTTTAGCGGAGCTTGAGCCCCAGATGGCAGACTCAACGGCAGACGCAGGCAAAGTCCCTTCCGCCGAGGCCGATGACCATTTCCATGACGAATGCGGCGTGTTCGGCATTTTCGGCCGGCAGGACGCGGCAGCCATAGTCACACTCGGGCTTCACGCGCTCCAGCATCGCGGTCAGGAAGCCGCCGGCATCGTTTCCTATGACGGCACCCAGTTCCACGTCGAGCGTCATGTCGGGCTGATCGGCGACACCTTCACCAAACAGAACGTCATCGATCGCCTGCAGGGCAACCGCGCCATCGGCCACACCCGCTACGCCACCACCGGCGGCGCGGGCCTGCGCAACATCCAGCCCTTCTTCGCCGAGTTGGCCGAAGGCGGCCTTGCCGTCGCCCATAACGGCAACCTCACCAATGCGCTCACCGTCCAGCGCGCATTGCAGAAACAGGGCTCGATCTTCTCCTCCACCTCCGACACCGAGACGCTGCTGCATCTGGTCGCGACCAGCAAGGAGCGCGATTTGAACTCGCGCTTCATCGATGCCGTTCGCCAGGTCGAGGGCGCCTTCTCGCTGGTCGCGATGACGGCCAAGAAGATGATCGGCTGCCGCGATCCGCTCGGCATCCGTCCGCTGGTGCTCGGCGACCTCGACGGCGCCTGGATACTCGCTTCGGAAACCTGCGCCCTCGACATCATCGGCGCCCGCTTCGTGCGCGATATCAAGCCGGGCGAGATGGTGGTCATCACCTCCAAGGGCATCGAGAGCCTGTTCCCATTCGAGCCGCAGAAGACCCGCTTTTGCATCTTCGAATATGTCTATTTCGCGCGGCCGGATTCCTCGGTCGAGGGCCGCAACGTCTATGAGGTCCGCAAGCGCATCGGCGCGGAGCTGGCGCAGGAAAACCCGGTCGAGGCCGACATCGTCGTGCCGGTGCCGGATTCCGGCACGCCGGCCGCGATCGGCTTCAGCCAGGCCGCGGGCATTCCCTTCGAGCTTGGCATCATCCGCAACCACTATGTCGGCCGCACCTTCATCCAGCCGGGCGATTCCATCCGCCACATGGGCGTGAAGCTCAAGCACAACGCCAACCGCCGCATGATCGAGGGCAAGCGCGTGGTGCTGGTCGACGATTCCATCGTGCGCGGCACCACCAGCCAAAAGATCGTGCAGATGGTGCGAGACGCCGGCGCGAAGGAGGTGCATATGCGCATCGCATCGCCGCCGACCAGCGCATCGTGCTTCTACGGCGTCGACACGCCGGAGAAATCGAAGCTTCTGGCATCGCGCATGTCGGTCGAGGAGATGGCCGAGTTCATCCGCGTCGATTCGCTCGGGTTTTTGTCAATCGACGGGCTCTACCGCGCCGTCGGCGAGGCGCGCCGCGACAACGACCAGCCGCAATTCTGCGACGCCTGCTTCACCGGCCAGTATCCTACCCGCCTGCTCGACTTCGAAGGCCACGACAACGTGCGCACGCTGTCGCTGCTGGCGAGCGGCGGGTCGTAGCCGGTCCACCCCACGGAATCCCTCACATGACCCTCGACCTTTCCGGCCGCGTCGCGGTCGTCACAGGCGCCTCGCGCGGCATCGGTTACTTCATCGCCAGGGAACTGGCTGCCGCCGGCGCGCATGTCGTCGCGGTCGCCCGCACCGTCGGCGGGCTGGAAGAGCTTGACGATGCGATCAAGGCCGACGGCCGCGGACAGGCCACGCTGGTGCCGCTCGACCTCGCCGACATGGCGGGCATCGACCGGCTGGGCGGCGCGATCCACGAGCGCTGGGGAAAGCTCGACATCCTGGTCGCCAATGCCGGTATACTCGGGGTGATCTCGCCGATCGGCCATGTCGAAGCAAAAACCTTCGATAAGGTAATGACCGTCAACGTCACCGCGACCTGGCGCCTGATCCGTTCGGTCGATCCGTTGCTTCGGCTCTCCGACGCCGGACGCGCGATCATCATGTCCTCCAACGCGGCGCACTCGGCGCGCGCCTTCTGGGCGCCCTACGCGGCTTCCAAGGCCGCGGTGGAGACGATGATGCGCTCCTGGGCGCATGAGACCGAGAGCCTGCCGCTTCGGGTCAACGCCGCCGATCCGGGCGCCACCCGCACCGCAATGCGCGCTCAGGCCATGCCGGGCGAGGATCCCGAGACGCTGCCGCATCCGTCCGAGATCGCCAAACGCATCGTGCCGCTGGCAAGCCCGGACTTGAAGGAAACCGGGCTGATCTTCCAGGCCAGGCACAACCGTTTCGTCGCCTATCGGCAACCGGAATAAACCTGCCTCAAGGCGGATGAAACAGACCTCCCGCTACGTTCTTCGAATGTAGAACATTCGAAACCGGAGGACCGACATGCGCAGACTTCTTCTCGTTGCCGCCACCGCCATTACCGCCGCACTCGCCGCCACGGCAGGCGCGGCCCTGTCGCAAGACGCCAAGATGAGCTTCTTCGTCACCAGCGTCGGCTCCGGCAAGGGCGCCGATCTCGGCGGCCTCAAGGGTGCGGACGCGCATTGCGCCTCGCTGGCAGAAGCGGCCGGTGTCACCGGCAAGACCTGGCACGCCTATCTCTCCTCCAGCGCCGAGGATGCGCGCGACCGCATCGGCAAGGGTCCCTGGTTCAATGCCAAGGGCGAGAAGATCGCCGACGACGTCGCCTCGCTGCACAGCGACGCCAACGCCATCAGCAAGCAGACGGCGCTTACCGAGAAGGGCGAAGTCGTCAACGGCCGCGGCGACAAGCCCAACCGCCACGACGTGCTGACCGGCTCCAAGCCCGATGGCACCAAGATCGCCGACCAGACCTGCGGCGACTGGACGATGAGCGGCGCGGAAGGGGCAGCCATGACGGGTCATCACGACCGAGTCGGCCTCGACGAATCGGCCGCGGCGAAGTCGTGGAATTCCTCACATGCTTCGCGCGGCGGCTGCAGCCAGGAGGCGCTGAGAGGCACGGGCGGCGACGGCCTGTTCTACTGCTTCGCTGTCGAATAAGCGTCCGGCCAGCGGTCGTTCACGGGTCTGTGACCAGGGCGGGGGAGCGTATGCCGCCGCCCTGCTTTCGCCATTTGCTGGGAGTTGCTAGCATCGACCCGACTCCGACATCCAGCAAAGAGGAATTCCCATGGCTGCCACCCCCAGCGTAGCGTTGGTCTGGTATCTTGTGATCGCCGGCCCGCAGGGCGGCATGGCGGTGCTGCCCAGCACCTTCGACACCCGCGAACAGTGCATCAACGCGATTGCCGAATATCAGAAGCAACCGACGCCGCAGGGTTGGGCCGTGCAGTGCGTGCCGAGCGCCTCGCCTTTCACCGACGAAGGGGATGCGGAAGTGCCATCGGCACAGTAGCGCCAGCTGATCTCCCCCTCGTGAGCCCTTGTGAGGAGGAAGTGGTCGGGAAGCGGCCGGAAGGGGTCGTCGCGCGTGGCGCGCCGGCTCCTGTCGCCGAATGGAGTTCCGCCACCGCAAGCGCCTCCACCTTGCAGGCGATCAACTGACCGTCGAGCCTGCCTCTGGCCCCGAGTGTGATCAGCGCCTTGACCTGGTCGAGCCTCCTTCAGCGGTGCCTGCAGATGCGGTGGCGTCCATTTGCATCCCTTCCGCAGTTTTCGGTGCCTTGACAGCACGGAGATGCTGGCGGGACAGCGCGCCTCTGCCCCGCCGGGCATCGGACGACACCGTCGCCGATTTCCAAACTCGAAAGCGAGATACCCTGTCGGGTCGAGCGAAACTCGATCGTCCTTGGGCCGTTGCCAGACAGGAAGGAGATCCAGCATGGCCAAGGTGACCTCGCATCTGTGGTTCGAAAAGGACGCGCGGCAAGCGGTGGAATTCTATGTCGCCACCATTCCCAATTCAGCGATCGGCCGCACGACCGATGTGCCGGCGGACAATCCGAGCGGCCCCGCCGGCAGCGTCAAGATCATCGAATTCGTGCTCGACGACCAGAATTTCGTCGCGCTCGAAGCCGGTCCGCTCGATCCGTTCAACCATTCCTTCTCGATCCTCGTCGAGCTCGATAACCAGGCCGAGATCGACCGCATCTGGAACGCCTTTCTCGGCAATGGCGGCAAGCCCGAGCAATGCGGCTGGCTGAAGGACCGCTGGGGCCTGTCCTGGCAGATCGTGCCAAAAATCCTCGGCGACATGGCCGCACATCCCGACCGCGAACGCGCCAAACGCGCCACCGAGGCGATGCTGGGCATGGTGAAGATCGATGTCGCGGCGCTGGAGCGAGCGTTTGGGGGGTGAAGCTGCCAATCTCCCCCGCGACGGGAGAGATCGAAGTTCCAACGCAGCGCCAAGCCTATCCCCTTTGACTTCGGCCGCCCCGGCCATACCTTTGCGGGGGTCATTCCCGCGGAGGTCGCATGCGGTCCAAGTTGAAGCTCCTGCCCTTCATCCTCCTGGCGCTCACAGCCTTTGCGCAGCCAGTCGGCGCCGAAACACCTGAACGGCCGGCGCCGGCCGGCGGCGTGTTGTCGCTTTTGCCGCCGCCGCAGGTCACCGAGCATTCGATCACCCTTGGCGGGCGCAAGCTCGACTACCAGGCCAAGGCCGGCACGCTGTCGCTGCTTTCCGGCAAGGGCGAGGTCACGGCCGAGATCTTCTACGTCGCCTACACGCAGCAGTCGCCTGCCCCGGCCAAAGAGCGGCCGATCACCTTCGTCTTCAACGGCGGGCCGGGCGCGGCCTCCGCCTACCTGCATCTCGGCGCGATTGGCCCGCGCATCGTTGCGACCGCTGCCGACGGCCAATTCCTGCCGCCGCCACAAAGGCTCATCGACAATCCGGACAGTTGGCTCGACATGACCGATCTCGTCTTCGTCGATCCGGTCGGCACCGGCTACAGCCGCGAAGCGCCGGGCCAGGACACGAAAGGGTTCTGGGGCGTCGACCAGGACGCCAGCTCGGTCGGCGCTTTCATACGGCTCTATCTGGCGCAGAACGGCCGCACCGCTTCACCGCTCTTCCTCGCCGGCGAAAGCTATGGCGGCTTTCGCGCCGCGCTGCTCGCCAGGACGCTGCAGGAGGATGTCGGCTTGAGCCCCTCCGGCATCGTGCTGATCTCGCCGGCGCTGGAGTTCATGCTGGTGCGGCCGGACCAATTCGATCAATTGCACTGGGCGCTCGAACTGCCTTCGCTGGCGGCGGTGCGGCTTCGCGCCGACGGCGTCAGCGGCGAGGCGCTGCGCGACAGGCTGGCCGAGGTCGAACGCTATGCGCTTGGCGACTATCTGACGGCTCTCGCCAGCGGGCTGGAGCAAGGCGGCAAGCTCGCCAGCGGGCGCGTGGCGGAAATCACCGGCCTACCGCTCGATCTCGTCGAGCGCAATTTCGCCCGTGTCCCTACCGGCCTGTTCACCCGCGAGTTCCAGCGCGCCAAGGGCAAGGTGCTCAGCCCTTACGATGCCACGATCAGCACCGCCGATATCTCGCCGGGCAGCGCCCGCATAGAAGGCCCGGACCCGGTGCTTGACCGCAGTGTGCCGGTGCTGACCTCGGCCTTTGTCGCTTACGCCCGTAACGAACTGAATTATCGCACGGATGTCAGCTACCGGCTGCTCAACGGCGAGATCAGTCGCAATTGGGAGTACGGCACCTCGGGGCAAGGCTATGCCGGGGCGATGAACGACCTGCAGCGGGCGCGTTCGCTCAACCCCTCGCTCGGCGTGGTCATCGTCAACGGCTATACCGACCTGGTGACGCCCTATCTCGCTTCGCGCTATCTGGTGAACCAGCTTCCCTCGCTCGCCGACGCCAAACCGATCCGGCTCGATGTCGTGGAGGGCGGCCACATGATGTACCTCAGGCCCGACGGAAGGCGCGCGCTGAAGGAGGCAGCCTCCGAGCTCTACCAGGCGACGCAGTAAGCGCTTCTCGATCGGCCACGAGGGCTCTGCCCCAACGCAAGCGCCGCGCTGGAACAGCGCCGTAGAAGCTTTCGCCCGTATAGCTGGCAGAAGTGGATCCGATGGGGCGGAGCCGCCTCCACGCTGGCAAATCGATACCGCATGGCCGATGTCGTCGTCCTCGAAAGCCGCGAAAGGGTGCTGGCCGGCATCCTGTTCACCGCGGCCGCCTATTTCCTGTTTTCGGCGCAGGATGCCTCGATCAAGCTGTTGGTGGCCGGCATGACGGTGTGGCAGATCATGTTCTTCCGCTCGGTCACCGTCCTTGCCGCCTGCGGCGCGATCGGCAGACGGACGCTGTTCGCCGACACCGCAAACTCGCCCATCGTGCGGCCGATGCTGGTGCGCAGCGCGTTCACGCTCGCGGCCTGGCTCTGCTACTACAACGCGGCACGCTCGCTGCAGCTCGCCGAGCTCACCACCATCTACTACGCCGCGCCGATCATCGTCACCGTGCTTTCAGTGGTGATGCTGGGCGAGACCGTGCCGCTCTTGCGCTGGGCGGCGGTGTTCGTCGGATTCGTTGGCGTCTTCATCGCCTGCGACCCGGCGCGTCTCGGCTTCTCCGTGCCGGTGCTGCTTGTGCTGGCGGCAGCGCTTTTGTGGGGCATCGCCGTGGTGCTCTTGCGCAAGACCGCGATGCAGGAGCGCACGACGATCCAGCTGGTGCTCAACAATTTCTACTTCCTGCTTTTTTCGGCAGTGCCGGCGCTGATCTGGTGGCGCATGCCCGACGCGCCGCAACTCATGCTTCTCATGAGCGTTGGCGCGCTCGGCGGCGTCGCGCAATACATGCTGTTCGAGGGCATGAAACGGGCGCCGGTGTCGATCGTGGCGCCATTCGAATACACCTCGCTGGTCTGGGCGTTTGCGCTGGGCTTCGCCATCTGGGGCGACGTGCCGAGAACCGAAGTTTTCACGGGCGCGGCTTTGATCATCGGCGCCGGCCTGCTGATCGTCGGCAACGAGCATTTCCGCAAACGGGTCGAGGACTCATGACAGAAGGCTGTCAGCAGGAGCGGCATAGTCTGGTACCATGACGGATACGGTCGACATGCCTGAAAAGCTTGCCAAGGGCACCGCCGACGCCACAGCCGAGCGCATGCTGGGCGTCGTGCTAGTCTCGGCCTCGGCCGTCGCCTTCGCGCTCACCGGCGTGCTGACCAAGTCGATCCATGCCGATCCGCTGACCATCACCTGCTGGCGCGGCTTCTTCGGCTCGATCCTGATTGCTCTTTACGTGCTGTGGCGCCGCCGCCGCTCGGGCGGGCGCGAGAGCCTCAGGCTCGGCTGGCGCGGCTGGCTGCTTGCGGTCGAGGGGGCTGCCGCCAGCATCGCCTTCATCGCGGCTTTCAAATACACC